>AP017964.1:600000-900000 GCA_037101405.1 Candidatus Megaera polyxenophila
GGCATTTTCGGTACTTTTTAGAATACAACTATCTGTACCTGGTTCAAATTTCTTGGGCGGAGATTATCAATTTTATAATGTCCTAATTACCGCCCATGCTTTGATTATGGTGTTTTTTATGATTATGCCTGCTTTATTTGGCGGTTTTGGTAACTGGTTTGTACCATTACTGATTGGTGCGCCTGATATGGCATTTCCTAGAATGAATAATATAAGTTTTTGGCTTTTAGTTCCATCACTGATATTACTTGTCTTATCAAGCGTAACAGATGGGGGAGCAGGTACCGGTTGGACTGTATATCCGCCTTTAAGCAATTTGTCAGGCCATCCTGGCGCTGCTGTTGATATGGCCATATTTAGCCTGCACCTTGCAGGTATGTCCTCTATTTTAGGGGCAATTAATATGATTGTGACTATATTTAACATGCGCGCTCCTGGAATGGGAATGTTTAAATTACCTTTATTTGTCTGGTCTATACTTATTACTGCATTTCTGCTTGTACTAGCTTTGCCAGTACTAGCCGGAGCAATTACTATGCTACTTACTGACAGGAATTTTGGCACGCACTTTTTTAAACCCGACGGGGGCGGCGACCCTATTCTATTTCAGCATTTATTTTGGTTTTTTGGCCATCCTGAAGTATATATCATAATCCTTCCTGGATTCGGTATCGTAAGCCAAGTGATTGCTACTTTCTCACGCAAAAAGATATTTGGCTATACCGGTATGGTCTGCGCAATGGCAATTATCGGATTTATCGGGTTTATAGTATGGGCGCACCATATGTTTACAGTTGGGTTGTCATACAACGCTCTTATATATTTCACAGCCGGTACAATGATTATTGCCGTCCCAACAGGTATCAAAATATTCAGCTGGATAGCAACAATGTGGGGAGGATCAATTTCTTTTAAAACTCCTATGTTGTTTTCAATAGGATTTATCCTTTTATTTACCGTTGGCGGGGTTACTGGTATTGTTTTATCTAATTCAGCTTTAGATAGAGTTTTGCATGATACTTATTATGTAGTTGCTCATTTTCATTATACTATGTCACTTGGGGCATTATTTACAGCATTTGCTGGCTTCTACTACTGGTTTGGTAAAATGTCAGGAAAGCAATATCCTGAATGGATGGGAAAAACACATTTTTTGATTACTTTTCTCAGTGTTAACCTTACTTTCTTTCCGCAGCATTTTTTAGGGTTGGCTGGAATGCCAAGACGTATCCCAGATTATCCGGATGCATTTGCCGGGTGGAACTTAATTTCATCAATAGGATCCTATATCTCCTTTGGCGCAGCTCTTTTTTTTGTATATATCATTTTTTATACTCTAAAATTTGGTAAAAAATGCGAGGATAATCCGTGGGGGGAGGGAGCTGACACCTTGGAGTGGACATTACCTTCGCCGCCAGCGTATCATAGTTTTGAAAAGCAGCCAATTATTAGGTAAACTACGATGGCCAATATCAATTTACCTACACTATCATACGAGGATAACCTCGGCGGTTCGGTAAAAGATTATTTCATGTTAATGAAACCACGCGTTATGTCGCTAGTAGTTTTTACCGCTATCTCAGGTATGCTTCTAGCACCAGGTAATATCCACCCTCTAATTGCATTTGTATCTATTTTATGTATAACTATCGGTGCTGGTTCAGCCGCAGCAATTAACATGTGGTACGATAGAGATATTGATGCAATTATGAAACGTACCCAAAAAAGGCCTATAGTTACCGGCGCAGTAAAAGCTGATGAGGCCCTTGCTTTTGGCATAATTACAGGAACTATGGCAGTAATTATGATGGCGGTATCAGTAAATATCATATCAGCCGCCTTACTTGCATTTACCATATTATATTATATTTACATCTATACAATTTGGCTAAAAAGAACATCTGTTCAAAATGTGGTAATAGGAGGAGTATCTGGGGCATTGCCACCAATAATTGGATGGGCCTCAGTTACCGGCAATATATCATGGCAAGCTTTTTCGTTGTTTGCTATTATTTTTATTTGGACTCCTCCACATTCATGGGCGCTTGCGTTATATAGGTCAGATGACTATAAAAATTGTAACGTGCCAATGATGCCGGTAATCAAAGGAGTATTATATACAAAAAAACAGATTATGTTTTATAGTATATTGATGTTTTTTATCAGTTTATGGCCTTATTTTTTAAACATTAGCAGTCACCTGTATTTGATTACTGCCATAATTTCTGGGTTGATTTTTTTATATTATGCAGTTAATCTTTTTGCAGACACAGAACAAAACCACGTAGCTAAAAAGTTATTTTGGTATTCAATATTCTATTTATTTATTATTTTTTTTAGCCTAATATCTTTTAAAGTATAGATTTTTTTATTGATTTTTAAAAACATACTTAAAAATCAAGATTTGCATAATCTGTATATGGAACAAACCCAGCTATGTGATCTTGCAGAATTGACCTAAAACTAGGACGTGATTTTATAATTGCATACCACTGTTTAATAAGTGGGAAATTATCCCATTTTATCTCGCCGAAATAGTCAATCGTTGAAATGTGTGAAGCTGCTACTACGTCTGCGCATGTCATTTGTTCTGAGGTTATATACGAATGAGTATTTAACCGAGAGGTCAAATATTTGAAATGAGGAAGTAAATTTGCTTTAGCTGCTCTTATATATTCACTTCTAGGACCCCCTATCCTTCTAAGAAGACGAATCATTTTTTCTTCAAGGATTAATTTACTTACTTCACGATAAAATTTTTCGTTAAACCAGTAAATTTCTTGGCGGATTTTAGTTTTTTCTTTAAGGGTTTTAGGCATTAAGTAGAAATTATCGAATTTTTCGCTTAGAAATTCAGTAATTGCGTAATAACCAATTATAGCTTCTTCCCCAAATATTATTACCGGCAGGGTTGAACCAGGGTTAATTCTAATAAAATCTTCCCTTCGCTCCCAATAAGCTTCTTTAACCAAACTAACTTCGAGGTTTAACTCGGTTAGATATACCCTAATTTGGCGTGAAAGAGGACATATAGGATAATGAAAGAATTTGATCATTTCTCTTTAATTAAATGATATAGTCACAAGAAAGACAATGATGGTCTATAAGCCGGATTCTGTATAGCCAAAGCTACCGCAGTTATTTATCTAGGATAAATGTTACCATTTACCTCAAGCAACCTACCCGTATAATATCTAGTTACAGACAACTAGGAACTTAAAATAAAATTTCAAGTTCGATTACACCTATTTGATTTTGCTCCTGATGGGGTTTGCCAAGCGGCTCTTGTCACCAAGAAACCCGGTGCGCTCTTACCGCACCATTTCACCCTTACCAAATTAATGGCGGTATCTTTCTGCTGCACTTTCCCTAAAACATCCTTAACGATGCTCCGCTGGAGATTATCCAGCATCATGTCTGTATGGAGTCCGGACTTTCCTCGTCAAAAACTTGACGCAACTGCGCGACCATCACAGCAAGTAATTTTAAAATTTAAGATTGTATCTGTCAAATAAAACTTTTATAAATGTATAAAATTCCGTTATAAGAACTGTTTTGCATTACTAAGCGACATTTGATAATAAATGCAAATGCTTATAATAAAATTTTCTATCAAAAACTTTCCTAAACTCTAATATCGTTGAGGTTATCAACTATAAATCATTTCGTAGAAAGCTGATCAAAATCTCTGAACCTCCAACTTCACTTTTAAATAGTTTTGATATTTAATAGCTAGACTCCTTTAGCGTTTTTTAATTACTTTCGGCAGGGTAAAGCTGATTGTAGTGCCCATTCTTTTACTTTCGGCTTTGATCTTCCCTCCGTGTACTTCAATAACCTTTTTACACAACGCAAGGCCTACTCCTCTTCCGCCGGCAAAACTTTGGGTTCTAGAACTAACCGTAAACTCCTCAAATACCTCATCTAATTCATCAGGGGGGATTCCTATTCCCTCGTCACTAATGCTAAAGATTATCCCTTCATTATCATTATCCCGTTTGACGCTAATTGCAATAGTTCCGCTTTTGGCGTAATTGATACTATTGATAATTAAATTATCTATTGCCTGGCTTAGGTAGTATTTATCAATATTTAAGATGATCCCCTCTTCAATATCCAGCTGCCAGTTCCTTCTGCTGGTCTCTGGCCCTTCTTGCCAGTGAATAGTACTTTCTTCCTCATTCTCGTATAGCTTGCGGCAAAGAGTAACCCTATCCTCTACTAGCTGACTAAAGTCCGTTTCTACCAGTTTTAAGTCATAACTTGGTTTATTCAGTTTTGAGAGGCTTGATATATTCGAATCAAATACCTCAAGACGAAGCGAGCTATCTAGTATCGTTTTAGCTGCTACTTTTCGCTGCTCATCATTTAACTTATCATAATCCTGCACCAGTACCTGAGCCATGCTCGATATCCCCGTCATCGGAGCGTGATATTCATGCGTTATATTGCGAATAAAACGTCCTTTTAATGCTTCTGCTTCCCTGGTCTGCTCCTTGTACATGTTTATCCGGCCACTTAGATGCTCGTTCTTTTCTTCAGTTAGCTCCTGATGCTCTTGTTTGGGTTTCAGGAAAAGAATTAAGGTACTAATAAGTAATAACAGTAAATAAAATATCTTGAATTGCGATGAGGCAAACTCAACATTATCTAAATTACCCGGGTAATAATTATTATAAAACACAGTAACCAAGACAATACCGGATACAAAATTAAATAACGACCATTGCCATTTACCTAAAGAGGAAATGATAACAACATTCATCATAAACACCATTAGCTGCACTTCAGAAAATCCACCAATTAACACCGTTAAAAAGGTAAAGCAGATTAACACCCAGAACATAATCAGATTCCAGAATATCCCTACGAATTTACTTTCCTTCCAGTTCCAAAGCCATAACGGATAACTAATTAAAATTGCTGAACTGCTAACAGCTATCGGATAAAGCACATCAAGTATATCTAGATGCTGAAGTCTATATTCTTCAGGTAATAAATTCGTGGTGGCAAATACAGAAAGCATCACATAAAAGCCGAGTATGGAAATTAACCCATCACCTTGAGGATAATTATTCTTATAAACCTCTATCAGGTTAAAGGACTTAATATCCGACCATAACTGCTGTAATCTTTTTCTCCTTTCTTTGCGAACCTGAATTAGCCCGCTCTCATCCTTAATCCCAATCCAGCCTCCAGGTTGTCTAAGCAAATAATGACTTCCCATTAGTACTATAAGATTTACTAACATGCCCGCCGGAACAGAATTTCCAACTTTAATTTTTAGCACATAATCCCATATTAAAACTGTTGAAATGCCTGCTGCCATCCCTAGTATAACTGATTTTCCACTACTTCTAAATCCAAGAACTGCCATGATAAATGGTACGCTTACTACCGGCATGTAAAAGGAAGATGCAAAAAGGAATAGCTCTAGTGCTGTCCCATTATTCATAATGCACATAATAATAGAGGAAGCACCTATAATCATAGAGATGATCCTAGTAAATAATAATCGATTATCAAATAATTTAATACCTAGAGGCTTACAAAAGTCGTTAACAACTATTACTGCTGTAGAGTTAATATAAGAATCAATAGTAGAGAGAATCATTGCCATAATTCCAGAAAGAAGCAGACCTTTAAGACCTGGTATAAAGTCAATATCAGAAATAAGGGTGTTTATTACATTATTTGCATCTGCATTTGGATGATTCGCTAACATCAATATTGCAATCCAACATACTAATAACACCAGGATAAAACAGGTTACAGATGCTATACAAAACGAATTTCTTACTTGGCTTACATCCTTCGCCATCGATACCCTTTGGAAAAAAGCAGGGTTAAAAGCAGGAATCGCACTCCAAACAAACAGCAATAAATAATGCAAGTTACTGCTATTAGAAAAATCAAATACTTTCTTATAATCAAATAAAGGATTATTTAGTAAAGTATCTGTTATTGCGCTAGTATTATTAACACTGTTTAGCAAAATATATGCTACTATCGGTATTACTGCGCAAAAAGTAATAAACTGAATTATATCAGTAAAAGTAACGGATTTTATGCCACCTAAAGAAGAATAAATGGTTACGATCACCCCGGCTATTAATATGCCGTAAATATTAGGGACACCCACATATTCAAAAACTAAAGCAGAAATTTTTAACTGAATAGCAATAATCCCGCTAACCCCTATAAAACTGGATATTGCCGTAATTATTCTAACTTTCTCACCAAATAACTCTCCCATAGCTTCTGCTATGGAGAGTTTACCCAAGAATTCGGCCATCCTTGGGGCAAAGAATAAACCAATCAGCAATAAACATAAAGGGTCACTAATTGCTACGACCCAGATAAAATATAACCCCTTGCTATAAGATTCAGCAATAATAGTATAAAAAAATTCTCCGCTAACCCAAGTAGCAACTATGGTAGCAACTATGGTTGCCGTGCTAAAATTTCTGTGACCTACGGCATATTCTTTTATACTAGTAATACCACGGCTAGAAGATAAACCCAGCAACAAATTAGCCACCAAAAACCCAATAATAATTAATGAATCTAGTTCAAATGTCATGTTTGTAAGTTTATTTTAAATAATATAACCAATAGTTGATTTATATACAATATATCAACTTATCATAAAAATAAAACAGGAATTTTATACATTCTATTAATTAAGAGGGTAATGTAAATTATGGCGTTTTCATTTTATAATCTATCGAATAGTGCATACCACCACCACCGATTACAACTAGAGTTATCGTTATTGTATTATTACCTTGCACTAAATATGGCTTAAGGTCAATATTACTCGATCTGTTCCAAGTACACGTATCACCTAAATTCACTGTTCCTCCAGTAGATTTTGTCAAAGTTGCCGTTCCATTAGAATTATAAGATAATGCCGTAAAATTTCCTATTGAGATATTACCATTACCGCAATTATGGCTAGTAGATGGCGAACTATAAACGGCCGTATTATTTACTTTCACCAAAGCAAAATCATCGTTAGCCATTGCGGTAATTCTGAAGTAATCAATATTACTAACGCTATCTGGTACATTAAAAGTTAGCGTAGAAGTATAAGTACCGGCAGATATGATATTTGTTCCGGTATAATCATACAAACCAAGCGTTACATTACCGGAATAATTACTTGGATTACTGGTAGTACTCCGTGTGTAATTCGCAGGGAAAGTGTCAGTTCGGCTTAACAGATTAATTTGGTAAGCCTTACACTTAACATTACTATATACTCTATTACCTGAGCTATCTTTGGTATATAAACGTGAAAAAATAAATGTCCTATTAGTACCACTAGGGTCTTTATCCGGATCAGTCACGCTTGGCACGCACCAACGCTGCAATGGAGCTACTTCAATCCAACCAGTAGCACAGCTACCGGTTGCCATTTGTCCAACTGTTGTTTCCGGCCAGGCAGCATAGCCATCTTCCTGGCTGCTATAATTACTGGTCGCAGGACATTTCGGTTGCGGGATATCAGTACATAAACTCATTTCATATGAAGTCTTATCCCTTATTGCGTACTTACTCTTATCATAGTTGTAACCAGAAAAAGCTGTATCAGTCGTACTTGAACAATTTGTTGTCTGGCATAAATCCGCACCAGTTGGACTCGTATAGCAATGAATACCCGAATTACATAAGCGGATAGTAACTCCAGTACCTCCAGAAATAGCGGGCACGCTATCTACGATGGTAGTACACCTACTAGTTTGCTCGGTAGTACACCTTACCGTACCAGGATAAGAAGCTAATTTGGTGAGAAAATTCTGGCAATTTACCACATCATTTACAGGAGTACAATTAACAGAATATGCCCCAGAATCAGTTACATCGGAATCAAAATGATAATACTGGCTATCCGCCAGCGTTTCCCCTAAACTAGCACTTGGTATGTAGCGGTCACTGCTTATATTAGAGATTGTGCATAAATCGGCATTTATTGGACTTGTATAGCAATGACCACCATCCAGACATGAATATATAGAAACCCCATTACCTAAACTATTATCAACATTAGTTGTACAAACCTTAGGAGTAGTTCCACAGCGTATCATACCCGGATATACCGATAATTTAGCGATAAAATTCTCGCAATTGACAGTATCACTATTGACAAGATTTGTTAAAACGCAAAGTGTTTCATTTTTTGGGCATTTATCAAGATCACGATTTTTAAGACATGCACGTTTACCACCTACATAATATTGATTATTAATATATTCTAGCCCATATAAATAAATAGCGTTCGTATTTACTGACCCATTACTATTAACAGGAAAAATATTATTCAAATAAGTACCGTATAAGCTTCCTGGATTTGGAGAATGAGATCCAGAAAACGGAGTTGTAGCTAAGGTAGTGTCAGTAACAAAAGAATCAAAGTTATATCCTGCTAAATTTACCGAACTTTGTAGGTTGGTAGGGTTATAAACCGTCTTTGGTTGAACTATGGCACTTGTTGAATCAGTACCAGAAACAGCCTTCGCCACGAAAGTAGGTGTATAATAGGTACTTGTACATGGGATATCGACATTTGCCGGACTCGTACAATCATAAACCTGCGGTTTTATAAATGGCGCTCTATTTTCACAACCAATTAATAAATTTCCACCCCTTACACAGATTTGTTTAGGGTTCTGAGCAAACTTAAATACTGGATCAAATGCCGACACTCGAGAAATAGAAGCAGTATAGCTCGCTGATCTGCCATTTTTATCCTTAAGAATAACAGTATCAGATACAACAGAAGACATATCAGAACTAGTTTGGATACGGGGAAAAGTAACAGAAACATCAGCTAATTCTGAGGTATTGATTCCCCAAATCTCTTGGCAAGAAGACGCACTACTAGGACAGTCAGCAAGATCATTCATAAAATAAGATTGCGGAGAAGAAGTAGACCCCATTCTTAAACCATATACTATGCGGAAGCCAATTTTATTACAATTAGTCCCAACACAAGTGTTTGGCACAGGTAACGCAGTTCGCACACAAGGAGTATTCCCACCACTACATTTTGGTAGAATATCAGTTTTAGCAGTAGCCGCATGTAAATCGCTTGCGGTAGGAAAAGTGCCTGAATGTTCTATAACCGCACATTTATCATTATTAATATCAGTAGTTACATTGTTTGGACATAACGGAACAAAATTTTCATAAGTAATCCTTAGAGAGTTTCTAACAAAATTATTCTCTAAAGCTGACACTACACACGGCTCATTTCGAAGAGACGGCAACAAATTACCCCCTGAATCCCTAGAACATATTTTTTGGATATAGGCTGTTTGAAAAGGGGACTGTACTGTCGGACAAAACGGCGGCGGATATGGCCCCATCGGGATATTTACACAACCGTATACATCATCATCAACTGCCCTATTAATTTGACCAATTGCCTTTAAAATAGAGCCTATTGCATTACCTATTGTCTCGATTAGCCAACCCACATACCCTAGTAGATCTTTCATCACAGAAGAAAAAGTCGTTTGCCCATCATCACCTTTACCAAAAAGCATATCAACTAAAGCACCCAGTAATTGGCCAGGAGTTTGGGCAACCTGAACAGCCATATCCAAGAAAAACAGAAGTACTTTTATTACCGGATGTAACGTAGCTGTTTTATGAGAGGATTGTTTATTTGGATCTAGATCCATAAGGTCAAAACCGTCATTAAAGCTTAAGAAAGCCGGATCTTTATATAAGCATAGCTTAGGAGGAGAAAGTGTAACCGGTAAGCCGTCATAACCAATTACTATATCATCAGGAACTGTTTTCCCTTCAAAATCCAGGTGTACACCTGCAGTATATCCTGGATCCTCAGGGAAATTAGGTGATAAACCGGCAGGAATAGCAACTCTAGCACACATTCTAAGCAAAGGTATCCCATATCCGCTAGCTAGGGTTACACACTGACCATCCCAATTCAGGGTATTGTCTGTTGTCCAACAAGCCAGAGCATTACATTGTTGGCCCCTCACCCTTATTTTGGGGTTCATATAAATGCTGTCAGGCGTCTCTTCGCCGCATAAATTCTCATAATAACCTATCCAAGAACCAGGATAACCTGCCTTAATCAAACATGTGTGGTCATCTCTTCCAGATTCTTTATTCCAAGGAGGGCAAAGGCTATCTCTGTCAACACTTCTGTAGGGCTGAGAAACCCTGTTGTCCCAATATTCCCTTCTTGTCTTATCGCTATCACCGCAATTACAAGGATCTGTAAAACAAGCTCCTACGGCATCCCAAAATCCTGCATTAGCCGTAGTAATAGGGTTAGTCATTAGTAATAAAATAATTAAAATAGATTTTTTTATCACTACACCACCTTATGTAATATTATTTAATTCGTCATAGAGCGGCCCTACCCAATCTTCCGGCTGGTTACTAGGATATTGTTTTATAATTTTTTCGTACGCTTCTATTTCCAATTTTCCTGAGGATAAAAACCTTGTCATCCCTTGCAAACCACCAATACTAAGTTCAGTTGCAATTATCCTACCATCCTGTTTTATCAAAAACATCCTATTGTTAATGGTTAACAATGCTAGTTTTTTTGCTTCCACAGGGTTCAATTTGAGCATACTTTCCAGATTAGGTATTTTAAATTCAGGGGGTATTATTATCTGAGTCCCCATTAGATTTAACCAATCTAATTCATGTACATCCTTATGTACATCCTCTAATATACGTATATTTACCGTATTAACAAAAACGCCATTAGCAGAAGCAATGTTTTGTGAGATATCAGAAAGAATTGAAGAATAGCACCTTAAATTAAATATTGCTGCCATATTATCAATCGCAAAAATTTTCGGACCTGTGCCGATTTTTCCTAACAAATTTTGCATAAAGTATATGATAGCAGCTTTAACACTGCGCATCGTATTTAACCCATATTCAAATTCTGCTACAAATTTAACCTCTTTTGGGAAATATTTCTTTTTATACTCAACGTCGTCAAATTGCTGAAGATTAATTACTAATATCCCTCCAGGGTTAATTGTGATTTCTTCTTGCGATTCAAAAACCTCATAATATAAACCACCTGCCATATATTCTTTTAAACGCTTCTTTAAAATTTGGCCACTTTCCGAATCGTCGATGGCTTCAATTACTGCAGATAATTTTCGTTCTTCTTGTGGGATTACAAAAACCTTCTCACTAACGGCCTTTAGCAAAGTTAATTCCGGCTCTTTTAGAGGGTCAAAATGGTGTTTTGCCAAGATTGTAAAAAATATAAAACAAAAAGCTCGATTTTTTTCATTATCTTCTAAATATAAAGGATTAAACAAATTTTTCTCCTGCTGAATCCATACGCCCCCTCTAGCCTTTATATAAAGGCTAGAATCGGAATCATCAACTATATGTATTATAGTCGGTTTATATTTATCAGCTTCTGAGAGTAAAAAATTAAGTAAAGTTGTTCGCCCCGACTTTTCTACCCCAAAGATGCAAGTGTTGCTATTCCCTTCTGTATCATGAAAGTTCATAAAATATGGAGTTCCTCTCTCAGTCCTAAGTAACGTTACAGCCCTACCCCATGGATTATATTGATTACCGGTAGGAAAATTATGGAGAGAAGCAAGTGCTGCGGTATTGTCTAAAATTGTCGGTGACATTCTAGAAAGAAAAGCAAAATTTCCAGGTAATTGCGCCCAAAAAGTTTTTTCTAAATTAATATCTTCTCTTACATGCACTATCCCAATTTTTGCTAATGTATCAGAAGCTTGCTTAACTTGTTTGTTAAGTTCTTTAGCATCATCACCGATTATCATACAAGATATTTGTTGATGGCAAAAATAATTTTTATCATCAGTCTCTTTTAAAATTTTATCTAAACCACTGAGAGATTTTAGCTCAGCATCACCGCTAATATCGGCTATATAAGCTTGATCCGCAAACAACGGAATCACCTTACTTTTATCAACAAAATAAAAAACTTCAGTTGCAACCATTTCAACAGGTATCTGCAAAAATTTATCTAAAGCATCGGAAGACACTTCTTGATATTCTTTTATCGATAACAAAGCCGCAAATTTTTTGCCGTTATCGCCTATTACCTCTATCATATCATTACCGACTGCGTATTGATGAGAAGAAAGAGCAATTGAAATATCAGTAACCGGCAATACACACTGCTCTTCATTAAGTTGCATAATTCTTCTGTATAAAAACATCAAATCAGAATAGCACCGTTCCTCTTCTATTCTAATACCCAGTTTTTCAGCCCCATATTCTTCCAGATCCAATATCAACTTATCAACAGTTGCACTCAAGGTTTTAACTGCTTTAGCAAAATAATTAATCTCAAAATCTGCAATTCTACTTGCTGAAAGTGAATTAACAAGGGAGTTAAAATTCTTCAGTTTTAGCTCTGGTGCATCGTGAAGAACCGTAATATATAAACAGTTAACAAACTTATCATGCCAATAATTTTTGTTTTTCCATATCTCATGAATATTTGCTGAAAACACATTATTGTACGGTACAGTATCATCAAGATTTGCTTTACGCCTTATTGTATGAATCCAGAAAGCTAGCTGGTCTCCTTCAACATTATTACTAATAGCACTTCTTACAACCACTCGAAGGTTCGAGAGCTTCTTGCTAATTTTTTCTGAATTAATACCATTAATCTGAAAAATCTGTAGTAATTCACCATTTTTAGTAAGTAAAGTATTCTTATCATAATGGCATGCAATAGGTACAAAGTCCTCTGATAAAGCGTTATAAAGGCCTTTATCTAATTTTTTCTTAATAAATGACACGCTGGTCCTTCTTAAATAGTTGTGATCAAAAATTATCCTCTTTAACGCTTAGAACACTAACCTAATTCAGTCAGTCTTGAGTTATTAAAGAATATAACGACTTTTAGTATGGCAGTAAGTTGATGTAAATTAAAATTATTAGTTGTAAAACCAATTCAATTCAATAGCAGTTGTCGCAACGATGCTATAGTAGGGTGGCAAAGCAACTGCCAAATACACAGAAATTTTTAGAAAAACAGGAGAAAAGGCCTTATAATATCAAGTATGTTCAAAGATATTAAAGAAGGCAATCTTTAACAAAAATTTTAACATTGAGAATCAGATTAAACAGATTTCCTAATTTGCTTTCTTCAGCGCCCGTGCTTTTATTATAGTTGTGATTGCTATGGCTGATAAACCAATTATAGAAACAATTATTGCACTTGGAATAATTGAAATGCTTTTTATGAAAGCATCATTACTATATTGTCTTACACCGTCAGCCATTGCTCCGTCCCATAAATTATCTAACGATAGCCCTATCGAATTATGGAAAAACCACCCAAACGCCATAATAATCATGTTAGCAACAGCTCCGGCTAAACCGCTTCTCTCTTCGGAAACAAAAGTAGATATTTTAGCAAGCATAACTACCTGATAAGCAGAGAAAACGCCAATAACAATACAAACGTAGTCTAGGATGCCAACACTAGCAATCCCGCTTAGTATATAATAAAAGCATATAATTAAACCTATTCCGGAAGTAATTGTTACACCAAAATAATAACCTGTTTTATCAGCTACATAAGGTAATATAACGCAGCCTGCGCTCATGCCGAGTAATATAGATAAAATCAAGAAATCAGCATATACTTTATCAATAGCATAGATATTTATTAAAAACGCACTGCCCCAAGCGTCAGCAAAGCCTTCCATAGGACCGACCATTAACCCGGCAAAAAAACTGGTAAGTAATAATTTATAATTACAAATTACTGATTTAACATCTGAAATAAGATTACGCTCTGATTTTTCCTCTGTTGATTTTGGCATGATGTAATAGGTAAGGATGGCAAGTATTAGGCCGGAATATAGTAATACCTTCAAAGTAGCCTCAAGCCCAACTGACACAATAACGGGTACAATTAGATTTCCAACATATACTGCTACAATTAGTCCTACCGAAACCATCAACCCTAACATTCTAGCAAATTTTGTAGGATATATAATTCTAAATATCTGCAGCGCTCCAACAGCTGCGGCAGAAGAACCTATTCCCGTAAGAACTCGCCCGATTAAGGCACTATCCCAACCCATAGGATAAATTAACGGCAGAAGACCTATAGCAGTTAGAGCTATGCATATAGGCAATATAGCCCTTGCTCCAATTCTGCTAATTGCTATCCCTATTGGAATATGGAGAAAAACATAACCTATATAATAAAGACCAGAAAAAGAACCAAATTCACTAGCACCAATATTAAAATTTGACATTACATCATGACGAATAATATTAGGTAATGAACGTAATACACACTGATAGCAATAAAAAATTGTTATCAATAACCATATTAAAAATGAAATAATTCTATTTTTTTCTGCTGTAGGCATAATTATTTTATTCGATAAACTTTTATAATTTTTGCTTCTGAAATTGGAATAATTTTTTGGCGCAAAATCAGCGTTCTTTATTAACACATTTCTAGGAAAAATACAACTACATTAGTAATTGTATTTCTTTATAGAGCTTTCAAGCTTTCTAGAAGCTATTGTCAATTTGGTTGGAATAGAAAGAAGGGGTTAAAAAGCTAAGTTTTTGAACTTCAGGCAACAAAAAGCCTTCTGGCAATTTTATCCTAGATTGACTTTTTATACCCATAATATTCTTTATTATCTTTCGCCATTAACTCTACAGTGTTTTACCCAGAATAAATTAAGCTATTTTTTTATAAAGTTTTTACCATTGACAATTACATACTAAATAGTATATATTTATCTGTTATGTAAACTCATTAGTATACAAAAATGATTTTATCTAATTATACCCAAATATGTAATGCTCTTGTGCTTTTAATGGACCCATTGATTGAGGTCGTCATTCATGATATTAAGAAAAACAAAATAATTTACATCAATGGCAGGCTTTCAGGAAGAAAGGCTGGTGACCCAAGCTTATTAGATCAGGAAGGATTAGATAGCATAGACCAAATAGTCTATCCAAAAATTAACTTTAATGGGCGGCTTGTAAAATCAATTTCAATTATTCTGCAAGCAAAATGGTTGCTTTGCATCAATTGTGATGTTTCAATATTCAGCAAGTTAAACGAATTAAGCGGGACATTGTTACAGAAAAATATGGGTAATCAGCCACAATCTCTATTTGTGAATGATTGGCAAGAAAAATTACATGTAACTATTCATTCTTATCTGCAAACTCATAACCTGCTCTTTGATCATCTAAGGCACGGGCATAAAAAAGCAATTTTGAGATATTTATTTGATCTCGGGGCATTTAATGAAAAAAATGCGGCGGACTACATAGCAAAGGCCTTGAGTCTTGGTAGGGCAACTGTTTTTAAATACTTAAAAGAATGGAGAAAATAATGAATGTTTTTAAATTAGAGGAATATCTAGCAAAATATGAATTCTCAGCTAAGTATTTATTATGTTGTTCAGATGCAGAAAGCTTTGATATGTCGAAGATTTTAGATAGTGCATCAAGCGAAGAAAAGCATTTATGGGATAATTTGCGCCTAGGTTATACTGAAGTCTCAGGTTTACCAATTCTTCGTAAAACAGTAGCTCAAGAGCTATATCAGCCTCTCGAGGGAGATCATATCCTAATGTTTGCAGGCGCTGAAGAAGGTATATTTTGCACACTTCATGCATTAATCGAAACTAATGATCATGTAATCGTTTTAACCCCATGTTATCAATCACTCGTTGAAATCCCAAAACTAAAAGGTGCAGATATCACAGAAATACAACTCCAGGAATCGAATGATTGGCGCATTGATCTAAATGCCGTTGCAGATGCAATTAAGCCTTGTACAAAGTGCATTATAATTAATTTTCCACATAATCCTACTGGTCAAGTTATAGAAGAAGACGAACTCAACGCCCTTATCGAGATATGCAGATTCAGAGGAATTTGGCTTTTTTCTGATGAAGTTTATAGGCTTCTTGGACATCCTAATAAACCCTGGGCGTCTCCTGCGGCATGTTTATATGGCAGAGCATTATCTCTTGGTGTTATGAGCAAAGCTTTTGGTATGGCAGGTCTCCGTATTGGTTGGGTTGTATGTCAAGATAAAAGAATGCTGAAAAAGATTGAGTATATGAAACACTACACCTCTATCTGCAATAGCGCTCCTTCAGAAATTTTGACGATCATATCATTGCGTAATAAAGATGTAATACTAAAGCGGAATAATCAGATTGTTACTGATAATCTAAAACTTTTAGATCAGTTTTTTATAGATTATGTAAATATAATTGAATGGGTGCGTCCACAAGGGGGTTGCGTTGGTTTTGTAAAGTATAAAGGCGCTGAACCTATTGACTCTTTTTGCGAAAGATTGATGTATAAGCAACATACCCTTCTAATACCTGCATCAATTTATAGCTATAATAGTAACCATTTCCGGATTGGTTTTGGCAGAAAAAATATGCCGGAGTGTCTTGACCAATTCAGGACGTTTTTGCGCAATGAGAATATTTGACCTTAAAAAATTAAGGAAATATTAACCTAAGGCTTACTCTTATCACAATAGAGCTCTTAAGGTTTCTAAATTTCCGCTAGCAATAGCATTTACGTGTTTAGTAATTTTTTCTATAGGCCAATCCCACCAGGCAAGTTCTAAAAGAAAATCTATAGTTTTCCGCTCGAATCTATTTCTTATTAATCTTCCTGGATTACCTCCTACTATTGTATAAGGATCAACATCTTTCGTAACTAAAGCGTTACTGCCGATAATAGCGCCATGGCCGATTTTAACCCCAGGCATAATAGTAGCTGAATTACCAATCCATACATCGTTACCGATTACCGTATCACCTTTGTTTAAATCATTACTTGGAGCATTACTCCAACTTTTGCCAAAAACTTCAAAAGGATAAGTAGAGATACCGTTCATTGCGTGGTTTGCGCCATTCATTATAAAACGTACGCCGCTAGCAATTTGACAAAATTTGCCGATTATTAGCTTATCGCCGATAAAATCAAAAAGATATAATACATTCTTTTCAAAATTATACACGTCCTCTATATCATCATAATAGGTATAATCATCCACTATAATTTGGGGATTGGTTATAATATTTTTTAAAAAACATGTTCTATACCAATTTTCAATTGGATAAACTACATCAGGGCTAACATATTCTATACTATCTGTCATATAATTTATGTTTCATATCAATTGTTAGGTTATTAACTGTATAAATGCTAGAATCTAAACTTTTGGCTTTATAATAAACTTTCTAATTAGGTAATGTCCCAAATAACAAAAAGGTGTATCTGCGAGAGCAGCTATTACTTTAAAAACAATTGAATTGGTTGCTACCTTATAGTAATTTTCCCAAGCTAAAATATTGGCTAAACAAAGTATAGTTAATACTAATATCGTATCTAATATTTGCGCAAGTATTGTACTGAGGTTATTGCGTAACCATAAATGCTTTGAGTCAGTCAAAGTTTTCAAATAAGAATAAACCTTAACATCCAATAGCTGAGCAAAAAAAGTAGCAACTACTGAAGCAATTGAAGCTATACCATATACACTAAACATTTTATGAAAACTACTATCATCAACATTTGACCAGGAAGTTGCAGGAAAATAATCGCCTATCATAATTAGCCCCATAACGATAAAACTGCATAAAACTGACATTTTTATCATGTGGTTTGCGTATTTATTACCATAGAACTCGGCAGTTAAATCAGAAATTAGAAAAGTAACTGGATATAAGAGAACACCGACAGAGAGTTCAAATTCTAAGGATAAGATATTAACTGTAACAAATTTTTGAAAAATCAAATTACCGGTAATAACAACAGTACAAAATAAACTGCAGAAAAATATATATAATTTTACCGATTTATCCATGTCTACGCCCCTAAATCGGTAAATATAAATTCATCCATTACACATCTGTTTTAATATTCAGCCTTTTCAAAACTTCCTGATAAGCATTAATCACATCGTCAGGATTAGTTTCTGCTATTTCATAACAGAGCTTTTGATTATTATACATATCCCATAATTTGCAAGTATCCGGGGAAATTTCATCGGTTAGCATTATTATATAGTCTTCACCATTGAAAACTCTGCCAAATTCCAATTTTATATCAACAAGCCTTATACCGATACCGGCAAAAAAACCCGTAAGAAAATCATGTACCCTAATAGCTACTTTTTTTAAATCTCTTATTTCTTTTTTACTTAACCAAGAAAAGCTATATATCTGATGCTCATTAATAATAGGATAGTTTAAATCGCCGTTCTTTACTCTAAAATCTATGATAGGGGAATCAAAAACAAAGCCATCTTCCATACCGAAATCCGTAACATATCTACCCGAAGCTAAAGAAGATACATGAACTTGAACAGGATACACATCTACGAATTGTATTAATTGCTGACGCATATTATTTTTTTGAATAAAATGGGTTTCTACACCTATCAATTCTAGTTTCTGCATTAAAAATGCAGAAATGCTGTTGTTAATAGCCCCTTTACCCGATATTACTATTGAGCTTTTATCTTGCAGTTTTAAAGTATCATTAAATGACATAATAAGGGCGTAATCTTCATCAGCTTGATAAAGGGTTTTACTTGAGCCGGTATAAATTTTTTCCTTCATTAGTTTTAAATATTAGAATTGAGCATGAATTAGGAAATAACTATTTTATAGTGGTTATACTTTTTTGAGCAAGCTTTTTTAAAGCTTAACCATACAGCCATTTCATTTTAATCCTAATTTAATTTGATAACTTAAACATATTAAAATTAAAATTTTCTGGCATCTCTCCAACAATCGACAAGGTCGGCTTTGAAGCAAAAATTTTCTCAGCACATTCAGTTAAATTACGCGTGTTTATATTCATTATTACGTCTAGCACTTCATCAGTAGAAAAATATTTTCCAAAAAGAGCAAAATTTTTACCAATTTCTTCCGATTTATATTCAGTACGTTCTTCTGCCATTAAAATACTCGTCTTAATTTGTGATTTAGCCCTTTGTAATTCCTCTTCTGAAATGTGTTCTCGAATTTTATTTATTTCAATTATTAAATTAGTAAGTAACTTTTCTACATTTTGATGGTCGCTGCCAGCATAAATGCTAAATATTCCACTATCATAATATGAGCTGTTAAAACTACCAACTGAGTAAGCTAGCCCAAGAGTTTCCCTTATCCTTTGGAATAATCTTGAAGAGAGACTACCGCCGAAAATAACAGATAAAATTTGAGCATAATAAAATTCAGCTATATTAGAATATGGAACACTTTCAAATCCAAGCGCAATTGATGTTTGTTCAAGAATTTTCTTTGTATGGACAAAACCACCTTTATACTTAGCTGGAGCTATTTTAGGCGAACTCAATGAAGATCTTACTAATAAAAAGTACTTTTCCGCCAAATTTATTACTTTATCATGAGAAATATTACCTGCTACTGAAATATAGATATTTTCAGTAGTATAATATTTTCCTAAAAAATTTAAAAAATCTTCTTTTTGGAATTTAGCTAAATTTTTTGCATCACCCAGTATAGACTTACCAATTGGTTGCCCTTCAAACGCTAATGAGTAGAACTTTTCATAAACCAGCTCATCGGGATTATCATTAACACTTGCCATTTCCTGCATGATAACGCTTAATTCCTTCTCTATATCGGCCTTAGCGAATAATGAATTTTGTAAAATATCAGCAAGTATTTCAAGTGCTTGATCAAAATTTTCATTTAAAACTTTGCTATAGTAGACTGTATGCTCACGGCTAGTGTAAGCATTAAAATAGCCGCCTATTATATCAAATTCCTTCGCTATTTCTTCAGCACTCCGAGTTTTTGTACCTTTAAATGCCATATGCTCCAGAAAGTGAGAAATCCCAGATTCTTGCCTCGATTCATACCTACTACCAACTTTAACGATAATATTTATTGAAACTGAGCTTACATGCGGCATATTAAACGTTACAACATTTATGCCGTTAGATAGTTTGCTATTTTGAAAACTCATAATTTATCAATCTTTTTGTATGGATGTTATTAAGGATATTAACTAATTTTTTACCAACAATTTTAATATCATAATTACCTATTGATCTTAAGTAAGTGGAGGATGATAATTTATTTGCCTCTTTCCGAACTGAACTCTATTTCTGTTAATAATCCACCTTGCTTGTTTCTGGCAAGCTCACCCGACCTATTTTTTAATTGTTCATTACCTAAAACTTCTCTGGTTTCTATTATTTCATGCTTGGTAAATTTTTCTGCATATATTCCTGACCAAACTCACTTACTTTTAAATAATCAATTTTTCCACTTACCAATATTGGAATTTCTTTAATAAATACTATAATTTGGGGAATATATAGTTCTGAAAATCCTAATTCTTTAGCCTTGTTAACAATTTCTGCCCTCGTTAGATCCTTAATCGTAGTAAATAACATAATCTGCTCCTCGTTATTACCATCCAGGACAGAAATAGCTGCACTCAGCGACTCATTACCTTTTATTTTGTTTATTAATTCTTCTAAAATAGCAAATGAAACCATTTCTCCGGAAATGTTAGCAAACCGTTTTTCCCTCCCTAAAATTGTTAGATAACCGTCCTGGTCAATAGTTGCTATATCCCCAGTATCATACCAATTATTACCTAATCTTTCCACAAATGGTGCTTCTATTACACCTGGATTCTCAGGCTTTATATAACCAAGCATTATATTTGGCCCTTTAACGCAAAGTCTTCCTCCATTCTCAATATTCTTAAGCGGTTTAAAAAAATACTCGATTTTTGGTAAAAACCTACCTACTGACCCTGCTTTATAATGCATCGGAGTATTTACAGCTATTGCCGGAGATGCTTCAGTTGCACCATAAGTCTCAAGTATTCTGATTCCAAATTTATCAAGCCAGATTTGCCTTGTTTCTTCCTTAAGCTTTTCTGCTCCTGCTATAACATATCTCATTGAATAAAAATCATATGGATGAGCGGAAGAAGCATAAGCCGCTAAAAAACTATCAGTTCCAAACATTATTGTTGCACCCACGTCATAAATAACTTCAGGAATTATTCTATGATGCAGTGGAGATGGATATAAAAATGTTTTAACGCCTCCGAGCAACATAATTATTGATGTTGTGTAGCCGAAACTATGAAACAGCTGCAGAGGGTTAAAAGCCAAATCGTGCGGGTTAAAATCGATTATAGAAAGTATTTGGCATCGATTAGACTGTATATTTCGATGAGACAAAGCAACTGCTTTTGGCTTTCCTTCCGTTCCAGATGTAAATAATATCACTGCCGGTAGTTTATCATCCCTTTTGGGACAAATATATTCATAATACAGTTCTGGAAATATGCTGCCGATCATTGCTTTTATTTTTAATAAAGGCGTAATATTTGCTTTTAAATCTTCCAGGTATATAAGCTTTATTCCCTGTTTTAATAACGAATCAATAAGCTCTTCAAGCCCTGCTGTTTTTACAAATTTCTGCGAAGTATAAATGATTTTAATTGTGGCCGTATTACAGCTCGAAATGACGTGGTTTATGCCTGCAGTAAAGTTAATTATTGCCGGAATCCTCCCCATTGCTTGCATAGCAAATAAACTAATTATACTATCAACCATATTAGGGAGCATTAACCCAACTTTTTCTCCAGCTTCTGTTTGTTTTTCAATTAAACTACTAAGAACAAATGATTTTAAAATCATAGATTTATAGGTAGTTTTATTA
This sequence comes from Candidatus Megaera polyxenophila, assembly GCA_037101405.1. NCBI lineage: Bacteria > Pseudomonadati > Pseudomonadota > Alphaproteobacteria > Rickettsiales > Rickettsiaceae > Candidatus Megaera > Candidatus Megaera polyxenophila. Next base: position 621,747 of record AP017964.1, read on the forward strand.
CCTTCTATATCCTCCAAGATCTTTGTGTTCATCCCAAACAATTTTGCAGAATTAATCAACGATTGGAATAAGGTTTCCTTATAATCCGAACTTTCAAACATCATGTCTCTCATTATGTCGTAAAGAGCTTGACTAATATATTTTCTTCTATCCCTACTGCTAAGATTTCCTAGAGGATTAACTTTTACCGGAGGGAGAATAGTAATAGTAATTTTTCTTCTCAAAGAGAACCTAGTTTTTAGCGTTTTACGAATTTTTGAGAAACAAGTAAACTCCGTACCGTGAACTCTTATTGGTAGAATTGTAGCATTAGCTTTATCGGCAATCATAGCCGGACCTTCATATACTTTCATTAAAGCGCCGGTAAGGCTAATTCTTCCCTCAGGAAAGATCGCAATTTTTTTATTCTTTTTTACTTCTTCAATTAAGCTCTTAATTGCCATAGGATTATTCGGATCAATCGGATAGGTACGGGCTAATTTAAGAAAAGGCCTTACCCACCATTCTTTAGAAACTCCTAAATTAATAGCAAATTGGATATTCTCAGGTATGTAAGTAGCTATCAAAATGGGATCAATATACGATAAATGGTTTGCAATTATCACTGCTTTTTTCCCAGCTTTTCTATAATTTTCCATCCCCTTTACCTCAACTTGGTAAAATAGGCTAAAAATTAGCCTAAAGATCGCTTGTAACATTTTTAGGGATATGATTTTACTATTTGGAATCAACTTATATATATGAAGAGCAACAATAAAATTTAAAATACTTATCGTTAAAATTACCGACGGTATTGAGAATTTCATATAAAAAAGTAAGGATAATATAGCAGTAGAACCTGCCATAAAGAATGAATTTATTAAATTATTTGCAGCTACTACCCGGCTTCTGTGAGCAGGGGAAGAAAAATACTGCATCACAGCAAATAACGGTACTACGTAAAAGCCACCAATAGCGGAAAGGCAAAAGAGATCAAATAATATCCGCCAATAATGTAATTTCGATAAAAAATCATAAATACTTTTTAAATGCTCCGGACTATAACTAATCTCGGCAATATGCGTAGCAAAATATAGATCAATACAGAAAATGCTTATTCCAACAGCTGAAATAAAAACATATTTGGTTGTAATATTATTAGCCAAAATCCTATTACATACAAATGCCCCTACTCCTACCCCAACGGAAAATACTACTAAAAACAAATTAGCTACACTTTCATCCGCCCCTAAGGTGTCCCTTGCTAAAAGAGGTATCTGAGCTAAAATTGCAGCCCCAATAAACCAAAACCACGAGATACCTAGAATAGCTAAATAAACTTTATTCTTTGAATAAGCATATTTTACGATGTTAATGTTTTCATTTATAATATTTAAATTAATCCTAATATTAGGATTTGTATTGCCGGAAGCGGGCATAAAAAAACTAGCTATAAAACCTATAAATGATACAACAACAGCAAATCCGACAACTAATTCACTTTCAAAATTATAAAACCCGCCTATTATAGTACCAAGCATTATGGACATAAAAGTTCCAGCCTCTATGTAACCATTAGCACCAAGTAATTCTTGTTTTTTTAAGTGGTCAGGCAACACGCTGTATTTAATTGGGCCAAAAAAAGTTGAATGTATCCCCATTAAAGTTAGAGCAACGAATAAAACAACTAGATTTACACTGTAAAAACCGTAAGCTGAAAGGAGTATTATACCTATTTCTGTAGATTTTATGATTCTAACAATAATAGTTCGTTCATAACGATCCGCTATTTGCCCTGCTAAGCTTGCAAATAGCACAAAAGGAGCTATAAACAAAACATTAGCAAGCATAACCAACATATAAGGTGCTATAGTTAGACTCTGGGCTATTTTAAATGTAATTAAAATTATAAGAGCATTTTTTATAATACTATCGTTTAGACATCCGCAGAACTGTACAATAAATATTGGTAAGAATCTTCTGTTTTTAAAAAGATACAGCTGGTTAGAATCCATTTACTTCCCTAAAAAATTATTGGGAAATACTATGTAATTTATCATTACTTGTCAAACGAACTGTTTTCTATTTACGCAGTGCTTCATATACAATTTGGGCCAGCTCTTTGTTTATTCCTTCTACTTTTGTTAATTCATCAACAGTAGCATCTGACACGGCAGCAAAAGATCCAAAATAACTTAGCAATCCTTTCTTCCGCATTTCACCAATTCCCGGTATATTATCTAGAGAAGAAATCTTTATAGCTTTTGAACGTTTTTTTCGGTGGTTTTTTATAGCGAAATTATGTGCCTCATCTCTTAGAATTTGCAAGTATTTCATTACCGGTAAGTTTTTATCTAAAGTAAATACCTCTTGATTTGGCCTATGAAACTGCTCCCTCCCTCTATTTCTATCTACTCCCTTAGACATGCATACAAATGGTATATTTAAACTAAATTTTTCCAGTACTTGCTCTACTATGTTCATATGTCCCCTGCCGCCGTCTATTATCATTAAATCAGGTAATCTATATGGCTCATTTCTTAGCCTATTAAGTCTTCTGGTTAAAACTTCCCTAAGCATTGCATAATCATCGCCCCCTCCTATATTTTGGGGTTGGTCTTTTATTGTAAATAACCGATATTCTTTTTTATCAAAACCCTCCCTACCCGCAACAATCATCGCCCCTATAGCAAATGAACCCTGTATATGGCTATTATCATAAACTTCAATACGATTTGGCAAAGCGGGCAAATTAAATAATTTTTGAACTTCTTCTAGCGCATACCGGTTTTTAGCGGAGTTTTTTAGATGTTGTTCCAACGCAATTCTTGCATTTTCCAAAGCAATCTGCATAAGATTAGCAGTTGAGCCAGATTTTTTTGATACCTCTATTTTAATCTTTATACCGTGTAATTCTTTTAGTGCTTTTGCAAAAAGGTTAGGATCATTAATAGAATGGCTTAAAATTATGTTTTCAGCAGGAATTTTATCTTGATATAATTGCATGATGAATGCTTCCAATATTTCAGAAATATTCTGGCCTTGGGTGTGCTCGGGGAAATAAGGATGGTTACCGCAAGGCTGCCCTGCCCTGTAAATATAAAGCTGCACACAATACTCACCATTAAGCTCCGTTATAGCAATTAGATCTGTATCTTTTATAAAGCCAGTAGTTTCCGCTTTTAACTGTATATAACTTAAAGCCTTTATACGGTCACGTATTTTTGCTGCTTCTTCAAAATTTAATTCCTCACTTAACGATTGCATTTTTTGAGCAAGAAGATTCTGTAAGGATTTGTTTTTTCCTGATAAAAAAGTTTTTACCTGTTCTACAAGTTCATCATAATCTTTTTTTGATATCTTGCGGGTACAAGGAGCAGAACATCTGTTTATTTGATATTGAAGGCACGGCCTTTTTCGAGTCGAAAAATAGGAATCAGAACATGACCTTAATTTAAATATTTTTTGTAGCTCTAACAAGGTAACTTCAACCTGTTTAACAGAAGCAAAGGGGCCAAAAAATTTTCCGTTTTTAAGATCTCTACCTCTATATTTAATTAATTGAGGAAAGTCATGATCAAGCCGCAGTTTAATATAAGGAAAAGATTTATCATCTTTTAATAAAATATTAAACCGAGGTTTGAATTTTTTTATTAATTGTCCTTCAAGCAAAAGTGCTGACGATTCCGAGTCAGTAACACTATATTCCAGATAATATACTAGGGAAATCATGGTTGAATTTTTACCTTCAAGATCCCCGGTATATTGTTTTAAACGATTTTTAAGATTCTTCGCTTTGCCAATATAAATAATTTTTTTATCTATATCTAGCATACGATACACCCCCGGGTGGCTTGGCATTTCCTCCAAGCGAGACTTTATAAGCTCTTTACCCGATAATATATTATCGCTCAGACTTTTTTGGTATTGGGTCATAACCTCCGTCGCAGAAAGGATGGCACTTTAATAGCCTTCTTAAAGCAAAAAACAACCCTTTTATTGTACCATGAGTATTTATCGATTCATATGCATATTCAGAACAAGTTGGGTAAAACCTGCAATTTCTACCAAGCCATGGTGAAATAAAAAATTGGTAAAACTTAATAAGTAAGGTTAAAATAAATTTTATAATCATACTTGCAAAAGGTATATATAACCATTTCTTTAGCTTAATTTATAAGTCCAGATTCTTTTTACAGTAAAGGGCCTTTAATTATTGCTATTTTTTATCTTAGCGGAAATTTATAAGTCAACCCCATAGTAAACTCTCCTACTCCTATAGTCTTTTTAATAGGAGTTGCTTCATCAAAAGAATTTGTATTATTTAAAGTTTGATACTTTACTTTAATATTATTAACTACCTGCATTTTTGCACCAAAGTCAATAGCCAGCTTATCGGTAATATCTTTACTAAACCCTAACCCCGCTTGCCATACAAAACAATTTTGATTATTTTTCTTTATTTTAAAGTAAGGAATATCAGCGTTTGGTTTAACTGAAATTTTAGCCATACCAACACCAAAAATAACATAAGGCTTAATGCTTAGTGAAGTCATTTTCTGCATTTCATAAATCAAATTCACAGTAAATACATTAGAAGTAACCTTTGTAATTCCGGATGTTTCTGGAAGGACACCCACTCCAGCCACTAATTTTTCTGGTAATCTATACGCCATTCTATACTTTGGTTGATAAGTGCCAGAAATTTCTATCATCATGTTAGGATAAAAGCTATATCCTATTCTCCCACCATACATATGTGACTTTTTCAATCTCATTCTGGTATTTGATTCTTCATGCCTAAAAGATTTTTTTATTGGATCTGAAAGCCCAAACTCAGTACCGATATATACATATCTATCCATATGATTATCCAAAACATCTTCAGCATATGCAGCATTTAAAAACGTTACACATAACCCAAAACTACAAATTATATTTTTCATAAAAAATACCACTTCTAAGATAAAAACCAGGCCAATTATATATTTCTCCATTAAGCCGTCAACTAGAAAACCAATAATTCTGATTGTTAAAATTTTATTCTTAAATTCGTTGTAATTACCCCAATATATAGGTGTCTTAAAGAGAAAGTTAAGTAATAACTTGAAATTACAAACGACATAAATACATAGGCAATTACCCACGTCACTAATAGGATATTGATAATTTAACTTAGCTCGTACCTAAAAAGAAGTAAAAATATACGCATATGTTCAAAAATCACATAAACTAGCGGTATTTCAAATACGGCGTAATAACCTGGTAAGCAAGATAATAATAGGCAAAAGGTAAGAGTATCCACTTAAGTTATATATAATAAATATCATTATGTTCGGATAGGAAAATATACTAACCTAGTCAACCCTTTTAAGCTAGTATCCATTTTTATCACAAAAGATTCTACACCTCTATATCTGTTATAGATTATGCGTTTTTAAATAAAAAAATAAGCCAGGTTTGCTACTTGGCTTATTTTTGATTCTTGGATTTGCAGAATACTAGGAAATTACAGACTTAACTTAGCACCTATTAAAGCTACAGTTCCACGCGTTTTCTTTTTCTTAAGATTACCGTTATCATATTCAGGTTTTCCTTTTAAACTAAAGCCAGAGATCTCAGCATAAGGTTTAAATCCAGGAGCAAGTTTATAGTCAGTACCAATAGTGACACAATCTACAGTATTTTTATACTGGTCTGAACGGAAGTATGTTAAGCTGGTAGTAAACGGCCCTTGTTTATAGGCTACCCCACCAGTATAATAAGTAGTTTCTCTACCTGTTCTATGGAATTCAGGACTAGTTAAGCTTTTACCTAAAGATCCAAAAGAAGCTGCATAAGAAAAATTCCCAGCATTTAGAATAGCCCCTATATTATAGGTTCTTAAATCTTTTAATTTTTTATTATTCAAAGTTATAGGTTCTTGTTTATCAGGATCAGCCTTTTTGGGATCAGAATTACTTAAATCATTATTACGAAACTTCTCTATTTTAGAAGCTTTACCATATTCACCGGTTAAAGCTAACTTTAAGTCAACTCCATCTGATATATTCTGCTCTAAAACCACACCTCCTGAAATCGCATCTTTTACGGATGTATCAAGCTTAAAGTACTCATTAGTAGCTACACCATTTCTGCCTATCTTTCTTATGTCAACTCTTGTTGAATTTTTAGTCGGATCATCAGCACCGGTATTGGAAGAATCAGGAGTATAGGAAATACCCATTTGTATCTTTGCCCCCTGGCCAAACTCGAATTTTGGCGTATAGTATGATACCCTTCTACCCGGCTCGTTACTATAAGAGCGGGTTTCAACAGCACTAACTAGCTTATTATCTAGGAAAAACTCACCGAATGTTGCAAAAGATGGACCAAAATCATATCCCTGTTTTAAATCAGTAGAATCGAACTTCGCATATCTATCCCAATCACCGCCAGTAGCCGAAGCAATTGCACTACTATCAATAAGCATATTGCTAGCAGCATCCATTGGAGAGCCAGCTTCTACTCGCCCATAACTACTATCCAGGTAGATATGAGAGCCGTTATAAGTGGCAGAGCCTTTTCTTTTTGCTGTCGGTACTAGAACTATTTTTCCACCATAAATAATATCATTTACTTGGTTTGATATATCAGTAAATAACGCAGCATCGTTAAAAAAGGCAAAAGACTTTCTATTGGCAGACACATTTTTATCGTTCCCTGCAAGATGGTTCTGATTCCTATAACCGCCCTGAAAATGTCCATAACCGGACAATTTTACCTTTAAATCAGATGTAACAGGCATACTACCTGATTCTACATCGCCTGCAAGCGACATCTTGGAAAAACCAAATAAAACAGAAGCTATCAACATAACTTTGTTTAATTTTTTTATATTAATTTTCATAACTAACTACCTAATTTTTACTGCTAGATTATTAAACCTTTGTAGCCCTTTATTCTGGCACATATAAGAAAACTTAAGTTAGCACTTTAAAGATTATCTTAACTCTTAGACATAAAACCAGAGGTTCAACTAAAACACCATGATAATTTAGCATAAAACAGCTGACATAATCAATAACCAATACCCAAAAAAACATCTTAGGACTAGCCAAAAAAAACAAACTAGTGTTATAATTGTCACTGAATTAATTTCTTCATAGGAAAAACCTGCGTTAATGATAAATTATAACTCGCATTAATCAAGAAATTTTTATAGACAGATATATATTTGTTAACTAAAACCAAACAATTAAAGGATCGTCTCATTAGAAAATAAGGTTATAGTTTATGCCAATAATGTCAGATAAATGGATACAGGAAAAAGCCGTAAGAGACGGTATGATATCACCATTTATTAACTCTCAAGTAAGAGAAATCGGAGAAAAAAAAATCATATCGTACGGAGTTTCCTCTTATGGTTATGATGCAAGAGTGTCCAATGAATTTAAAATATTTACCAATATTAACACTACTATTGTTGACCCCAAAAATTTTGATAGCCAAAGCTTGGTTAGCAAAGAAACTGATGTTTGTATCATTCCGCCAAACAGCTTCGCCTTAGGGAGAACAGTTGAATATTTTAAAATCCCCAAAGACGTTTTAGTAGTGTGTGTTGGGAAATCGACTTATGCACGGTGCGGTATCATAGTAAATGTCACTCCACTTGAACCAGGATGGGAAGGCTTTGTTACTCTTGAATTTTCAAATACAACTCCCTTGCCTGCCAAAATTTACGCAGATGAAGGTGCCTGCCAGTTTTTATTTTTTTCTGGGAACGAACCATGCGAAATATCATATTCTGACCGTGCTGGTAAGTATATGGGCCAAAAAGGCGTTACTTTACCCCGCACATGAAGTACTAACCAAAAGTTAAGTTAAATTAAACAACAAAGGAAACAAAATGAATTCCACAGAAGAAACCAAAACACCTCACATCTCAGTAAATGCTCAATATACCAAAGATCTATCTTTCGAAAACCCGGGAGCTCCTGCTTCTCTTGTTAATACAGGTAACCCACCACATATAGACCTCGCATTGGATCTCAATATCCAAAGAATGCCTGAAGATGAATATTTTGAGGTTGAAATAATTATTAGCGCAAAAGCAACAAGTGTGGATAAAACTCTCTTTATAGTTGATTTAAAATATGCCGGTATATTCCATTTGGTTAATGTTCCTGAAGAACAAATTCAAATGCTTCTTGCCGTTCATTGTCCCGCAATAATATTTCCATTTGCCCGTAAAATTCTTGCAGATGTAACACAGGATGGTGGTTTTCAACCATTAATGATTGACCCAATAGATTTTGGAGCTTTATATAGTAAAAAACTCAATGAAAAAAATATATCATAAAAATATTTGATTTAATACAAAAGCCTCTTTGATAAAATTTATCTTTAGTTGTAATTTATATCGAAAAGCAACTTTTAGTAGTTTAGATGTTAAAGAAATTTTGCCTTTTTTAAATAAAACATATACCTAGAAAATTTTAACTATTATTACCGTTATCTATATGAATATAAAAAAGAAATTAACAAAAGCCTTTTTAGTACAAAGCATTTTGATTTTTTGGTCGGCCAACGCTTCATTAGCCGCAGAAAACAAGGTGAAAATGGGAGGAATTTACGATTTTCAAGCTATTCATTACAAAAGTAACGGCGATACCAATCAAAGAGTGGTCTCTACACGCAATAAAGAATTTGGTTTCTATACATCTGGAAATATATTCGTAGACTATCAGCTTATAGCCGAAAACGACAATTTGTACGGAGCAAAAATAAGCCTTGAACATACCTCAGTAAATGATCGAGCTGTACCTTTTTTCTTATATATAGAATCTGAGCTTGGGAGAGTGGAAGGCGGAGCAGAATCAAGTGCAGGAAAAAAAATGAGAATAAACGGTTATAGCGCATCTTGTGGCCCTGGTAATGGTTGGAATTCAAGAGTTATAGCTTCTCCTAGCAACCCTGCCAAACCTTCAGAAAAACTGATTCCATACATCACCAATTTTTGTAGTTTTCTGGATTCAAAAACTAGAACAAGCTTAAGGTCAGATTACTCAAGGAAGGTTACTTATTTTACTCCTAAAATGGCGTTGGCAGAAAAACATCACATTCAATTAGGTATTTCCTATATACCCGATTCTTCAAACATGGGACACGATGATATAAATGTTGATAAACAAAACCCTCCTGTTGTTTCGCCAAAATACAAATTTGTTATTAAGGATGGTATTTCTTACGGCATTACATACAGTGGCAAATTTCATGATAAACTGGAGGCAAAGCTTTCTGTTGTAGGAGAACACGGGAAAACCCACGCCTTTAACAAAGCTGATAATACCAAATCCAGTATTAAATTCAAAGATTTAAACACCTACGTCATTGGTGGAATTTTAACATACGAAAAAATTAGCTTTTCCGCCGCATATGGAAATTATAATAAAAGTTTAACAGCAAAAGAAGTAGACGTAATTAGCAGGGATAGTTACGTTTACGGTTACGGTGCTAAATACACTTTGGGAAAGTATGCTTTCAGCATAAATCAATTTCGCAGTAGCCACAAAAAAAGCAACCTAAATGCCACTTCGTTGGGTATGGATTATGAAATTGCACGAGGACTTAAAGCTTATCTTCAGACAAACTTTTATCAAGCAAACGGTAAATACATGGATGCAAGTAGCAATACAGTTAAGTCTAATAAAAACCATGGAATGTTGACATTTTTAGGAGCGAAAATCAGCTTTTAAATGATTATGTACTAAAGAGAAATTAAAAAGTTAATAAAGTTGTAAAAAAATATTGATTTTTAATTAATATAATGAGATTATTAAAGAAAGTAAAATTATGTTAAGGAGATAATAACAATGAGGGTACTACTTATAGAAGATGATAGTTCAACTGCAAGGTCGATTGAATTAGCATTAGCAGCCGAAGGGATAATTTGCGATACCGCTGAAGTTGGAGAAGAAGGTGTAGAAATAGGAAGAATATATGATTACGACATAATCCTACTTGATTTGATGTTACCAGATATTGACGGTTACCAGGTCTTACTAAGGCTTCGGTCAGCAAAAGTTAGAACTCCTATACTAATTTTATCTGGATTATCCTCCGTCGATCAAAAGGTCAGAGGTTTAGGATTTGGAGCAGACGATTACTTAACTAAACCATTTAATAAAGATGAGTTAATTGCAAGAATCCATGCAATTGTCCGTCGTTCTAAAGGACATTCCGAATCTGTTGTTAGATTTGATAAAGTAGCAATAAATCTTGATACACGAAATGTGGAAGTTAACGGAATACAAGTCCATTTAACCAACAAGGAATATGCCATTTTAGAGCTTTTAGCGATGCGCAAAGGGTCTGTTCTGACAAAAGAAATGTTCTTAAACCACTTATACAGTAGTATGGACGAACCTGAAATTAAAATTATTGATGTTTTTGTTTGTAAATTACGTAAAAAGCTAGCTGATGCTTCTGGTGGCGTTAACTATATTGAAACTGTATGGGGACGTGGTTATATGCTAAAGGACAATGAAAGCAACGAAAACAAAAATCTCCTTGAAGAGTCTCTGGAGATTGAACAGGGCCAGAAAGCGTAAGTTTAGAATATATAATACATTTTAAGACTTAAGACATATATTTTGTGAACCTATTTGCCTAATAAGGAGCAGTAAATAATTTACTAAATAATAACTATTGTTTATTAAATATATAAAATGGTGTTCACAAAATTGTTAAGAAAAGCATTATATTCTATTATTTTTGTTATTCTGGTATTCATCACCTTCACTAATATTTTTAGCAATTACTTACATACTCCTGGGCCTTTAAATGACAAAACCATTGTTCTAGTACGTCCAGGATTATCTACAAGCGAAATAAGTAGTCTACTTGCTGAATCTGGTGTAATCAAAAATCCCGCATTTTTCTCTACCATAAGCAAACTATATTCATTATTTAGACCGCTAAAAAGCGGTGAATATGATTTTACTTATGGAATATCCCCATTACAAGTGATAAGAAAATTAGCAACCGGTAAATCAATAATTCATCGTTTAGTTATCTCAGAAGGGTCCACAGCAAACGAAATCATTGATAAAATTAATAAAGAACCACTGCTGAATGGAACAATATCAACACCAATTCCGGAAGGATATTTGATGCCTTCAACTTATTTTTATTCTTATGGCGATAAAAGAGACAATATTATTGATCAAATGCGACTAGAAATGTCATTAACGTTAGATGAAGTAATGCAAAAACTTCCAGCGAATTTTCCTTTAAAAACTCGTAAAGATGTTTTGATATTAGCCTCAATAATTGAAAAAGAAACTAGTAATGACGAGGAAAGGTCAAAAATCGCTGCTGTATTTATTAATAGGTTAAAAAAAAATATGAAGCTACAAGCATGTCCTACTGTAGCCTATGCGTTAACAGAAGGCAAATACAGACTAACAAGACCACTTACTAAAACTGATTTAAAAGTAAGTTCGCCTTACAATACTTACCAAAAATTAGGATTACCGCCTGGGGCAATCTCCTGTCCTGGGAAAAAATCCTTAGAAGCAGCTGTTAATCCCGCTCTAATAGATTCTTTATATTTTGTCGTAAATGGCAACGGTGGCCATCATTTTTCTAAAACATTTGATCAACACAATCAGCATAAAGCAAACCTCAAGTCCTCCTCTTCTAAATAACTAGGCTGTTAATAGACAATAAAAAAATTACAATAGCTAGAAGATATAATTATACTAGTTAACTTAGTTTATATTGTTTTATGTAACTATTAATAATACACTTACGGTTAGAGAGTTTCAATTAAGAGGTAATTATGTCAAAAAAAGGTGTTGACGGGCTTGTAGAAGCGTCGCAGGGGTTTGCAGAAACTGCTGCAAAACTCAATGAACAGGTTAGCGGAAAAGATGTCCCAAAAGTAGGTAAAAAACAAGAAAAAGGGCTTGCTGGAATGGCGGCTGATTTTAGAGAAAAAGCAGAAGAATTAAGGCATGCTGAATATGCAAAAGCAGAACTAGTACCGATGATTGACACTTTTGTAGCTTCTCATCTCAATGGCCAAATAGTTACTGAAGCCGAAATTAGGCAATTTTATACCGATGTTTTAGGAAAATTACAGCAACAAAACTACATTACTCCTGAAGAAGCCGCAAATTTTACAAAACCTTCAAAAATTGTTATCAAAGAAGAGACCGAAGTAGAACAAACTGGTTTGAGGGCATTGTTTAGTGGAGGTAAGAAAAAGATACAAACTGAGAAAACTATTGATGGTCCTTCTAAATTTGATGAAGCTATACAGCAAACTATCAAAACCATTAATGACCACCAAACTCTACCTCTTAAATTGGATATGACTGAGAAGTTAATGTTTGGCGTTGGTAAGTTTTGTGAAAGCCTTGGCTTAGAATCAATAAGCAAGTTTTGCATGAAACAGATTAAACCAGAAAATTTAGAAAAGATAACTAGTAGGGAAAAAGTTTTAGCAAGCGCTATGGATGCAGTAAGTACGGTAGGAAAAGGTAATAAACCTACTAAAGTTGAAGCTCTTGTCGAAAAAAGAGCAGCTAATAGAACCAGCGGTGGAATGGAAAGGTAGTTATAGCTCCTTAATTAAGACTTTTAACAAAATTAGGCAGGAAAGTCTAGGCCTGCTTAATTAAGCGTGAAAGCATTTTATTTTTTAAGGAGATAACAGGTATAAAAGAAAATATAATTAAGCCTATAATTGTATATTTAATTAGAAAAATCCCATCAACTAAGGCTACCTGTTCAAAATGAATTTTTGGGAAAGTTTTATTAACTATCAACAAAGAAAATACTCCTAAAACAGCAGACATTAAGTTACAACGCATCTTGGAATTTGTATAGTTTTTAGCATAAGAAATGGAAAGTCCATAACTAATAAGTATCCCGCCAAGACTAATTATCAGAGGCTGTACTTCTGTAGATACTAAAATATACAATATAAAAACAAAACTACACAGTAACCAGTAAGTTATCGTTTTCCCAGTTTGCCACTCCTGAAATAACTTTTCTCCTTGAGAACTAATAGCTACAAAAACAGTAACAATACCAAAAAACAGGCCTCCAAAGACCTGATCAACTGTATGAACTCCTAAATATACTCTGGATATCATTATACACAATATAATTAATACCCCTAAAAAGCGTAAAGCTCGTGATTGAAAATAATATAAAAGCAATCCCCACAGTACAGTTGCTACATGTACATCTCCACTTGGAAAACCCAAAGACTTATCGATGACATGTACCAAATGTAATGAGGTATCAGGCCTCTCTAGTAAAAATACATTTTTGAGTATTCCATTTACTACCGTAGAAAAAGGGATTAAAAACCCCAGCCTCCAAAAAACAGAAGCATTAAGCGCAAGCCAATATCCAAGGGCTATTACTCCAATATAAAAAGGTTCACTGGCAAAAAATGGAAATATTTTAAAAAGAAAAGTAAGTTCAGGATTACGGAATGAGATTATGGTGTCCTGTAAAGTCATCATAAATTTTACAAAGCTAGTTAATATCAATGGCCAGTAGAGCCAAAGCCTTTAGCACCTCGCGATGTATCCTCTAACGATTGTACTTCCTCTAAAATAATATGCTCATATCTAGCAACTACCATTTGTGCAATTCGCATTCCCCGTTCAATAACAAAGTCACTAGAGCTATGATTTATCAAAATCACCTTAATTTCTCCGCGATAATCAGCGTCTATTGTTCCGGGGGTATTTAGTACTGTAATCCCGAATTTTGCAGCTAGCCCAGATCGTGGTCTTATTTGTGCTTCAAACCCTTCAGGTAATGCGATAGCAATCCCCGTCGGTATAATTGCTATTTCGCCTGCCTTGACGACAGTCGGCTCAAAGATAGCTGCAAGTAGATCCATACCTGCACTTTGAGAAGTGGCATAAGCCGGAAGAGAGAGATCTTTTGCATGTTGGAGTTTGGTAATTTTAACAGAAAGTTTCATGAATATTACTAATTAATAAAAAATTATGATAGGAGCTGGACTTATGCGTTTTTCTAATAGAATAGTAGCTTAAGTTTACATATCTGTCAATTTCTCCGGCACAATCAGATAAATTACGGGCGTAAAAAAGTGTTGTGTGAAATTTTAGAAAAAAGTCTTAAAACAAATTCATTTCAATTTAAAAAACATATCGTCTATACAAAACAAATGATATATTTCTTACTGCCTCATCTTTTCTAGTACATCGCTTTCAAAAAGCTAACTACTCTTCATAATATAAAACTTACACCACTTTAAGCTCAATCATCATTTTCTTTACCTGCATACTTCACCTCGGATTTAATAACCTAGATTATATGATTCTTTTTTTTATATCTCTATTAACTTGAAGTGCTTAAGTAACTAATAAACATCAGTACTAGTTTTCTTATTACTCGAACAGCGCAATTAATAATTGTACTATTCTTTAAGAAATTATATTCATAATATATAGCATGCTATAATTTAGCGGTATAATTATGAACCTCATAGACAAATTTAACCTTAACGATCCTATTTGTAAATTTCGGCTTAATAAGTTCGAAATTGTTCTTTCAAGTTTAGCTATTAATCTGCTTTCTCTAGCATTACCGATAATGGTGTTACAAGTTTACGATCGTATAATGATTAATCATAGTGTAGGTACATTAACGGTTCTAGCTATTGGTGTATCACTAGCAATTATTCTAGAAGGAATACTGCGAATAGCAAGGGCTTACACTACAAGTTGGGCCGGTATGATGTATGAATATACTATGGCTGCAAACGCCATGCGATTATATATTAATGCTAATCCGATCAAACTAAAGAAAGAAGGAGCTGGCCAGCAAATACAGAATCTTAATGCCTTTTCTAAACTACGGGATTTTTATAGCGGCCAAACACTAATTAACATAGTTGACATACCTTTTGCCTTTACTTTCCTGGTTTTGATTTCGTATTTAACCGGCAAACTCGTAATAGTACCAATAGCACTAATTGCTACATTTACGGTCGTTACCTGGGTGAGTAGACCTGAGGAATTTCACCTCAAGTCCCTCTCAGAACTGTACGTAAGCCTCTCGACTTATACAGCTCCCATTAAACAACCACAAATCCTTTACTTTGTTGCCAATGTGCAAATAAATTAGGACTATTTTGAGCTATATTTTCTAAATACCGTATAGCTTTTATTTTGTGTCCTTTAAATCTGAGATATTTCCGCATCACCCATTTTACCAGCACGTTGTTAAAATGCCTTGCAACAGGTCTTAATCCATCTGGCGTATATTTCCCATAATAGTTAAACCATCCTTTCAGGACTGGGTTATAACTTTGAGCAATTTCCTCCAAACTCAATTCACTGCGCAAGTGCCACTTACAACGTTTTGTTTCTTGCCGCATCGCTTTTACAGCTGTTTTACTAACCGCAGGCGTAAAACCTATAAACAAGGTATTATTCTGCTGGTTAGTAACCAGTCTCGGTCTAAACGTGTATCCTAGAAAATCAAATGACTTAGTGGGATATTGCTTATCTTTGACGTTGCAGCAGACTATTCGGGTTTTATCAGAGTGTAACTCTAACCCACATTCTGCAAAACGTTGTTTTAACTCTTCTAACAATGTTTCTGCTTCTATGCGTGTTTTGCAGTGCACCAAACCATCATCTGCATAACGACACCAAGGCTTTTCTACATGTTGGCGTTGCATCCATTTATCAAATACATAATGTAGATAGAGATTACTGAGTAAAGGACTTATGACACCACCCTGAGGGGTACCTTGATTCCTTTCTTCAATTCTTCTATCTGAATATTGTATAGGCGCTTTTAACCAGCGTTCAATATACAACACTACCCAGTTACATTGAGTATGATGGTGCACCGCTTTCATCAGTAAACTATGCGGTATGTTATCAAATAGCCCCTTGATGTCAAACTCTAATAACCAACCATATTGCCAGCACCTCTGTCGAGTGATGCCTATTGCCTCTAGAGCTGATTTATTGGGACGGTACCCATAGGAATCCTCTAAAAAGTGTGGTTCTAATTCAGGTTCTAATACAAGCTTTACTACCATTTGGGCTATTCTGTCAGAAACAGTTGGAATGCCTAATATCCTTTGACTCCCTGATTTCTTAAGTATAGCTACCGCTTTAACAGGCGGGGGGAAATAACTTCCCGAAGATAACCTATTCCATAACTTGTATAAATTATCCTTTAGTTTTCCTTCAAAATCAGTTAGTGATTGCTCATCCACACCAGCAGATCCAGCATTAGCCTTAACGAGTTTGTATGCTCGAACCACTAAGTGTTTAGATATGTTAAACGGTTTTGTCATTAATCGATAATTCCTCCTAACTTCGCTAGTTGACTATTAACTTTGACTGTTTAACCAAGTCCCTTTGCTCTACCACCATTACAGTGGCTTCATAGCTCATACGGACTTGTCCGCCCCTGTGCCTTACATTGGTACTCTCATCCTTATAAGGATTACTTACTTGGATTTCTCCCTTATCATTAAGGCGACAGGTTCCCGTAGTTCCATAGAAGAGCCTATATTAGAATCGCGCCCTCTCCACACCGAACACCACCTACTCAGCTCCCAGAATTGCCAGTAGATTTATCCCAAAGATATGAGCCGCCCTTGGTTTTGATGTTGTATGTACATTCTTACGATGCGTCATCAAGGGTTCACTTGCGTTCGCCTTTCTAATACTTACCTCACCAGCTTAAGCTAATTTTCCTCATGCGCTCACGACCACTACTCTTAATAATAGCCGCCTGAGGTGGTTTGAAGCCAGCTTCTGGTAGCCGACTTCGGTAGACCTACTACCATCTCTTCCGTAGCTTCTCTACGGCACACGCTCAATGTTAATGACATGGCATAATATTCAATATTTTCAAGGATTAATGTCCAGAATTAGAGCATATATTAAAGAAGGTAGGGATTTTGATTTTGATTGTTAGTTATATAAGCCTTTTCTTATTTGGAGTATTAATCGGTAACTTCACTACTACTTTATTTTACCGTTTACCTAGAAATATCATGATTAGCGGATTTAACCAAAAATTGACCAGGCCTCCATTTTGCTCAAATTGTAATCATGTTTTAGTCTTTTACGAATACCTCCCGATTTTAAGTTGGTTTAGCACCCGTGGAAAATGTAATTACTGCCATGCCCCGATTAATAAATCATATATAATGCTTGAAATTTTAATAGGAATAATAGCAATAGTTTTATACTACCTTACTGGTCAGGATTTAGACTATTTTTTCCTTTATTTTTGTTTTGCAGCACTCGCTATCTTAAATATTTTCATATATTTAGACCATGATTTTATTCCAACAAGGATTACTTTAGGTATTATTATAACAGGCATAATTTACCGCACGTTAACCGATCAAGAGATTTTCGCATGGCTGGCAAGTTTATCTTTAGGTTGTATATTAAGCTTATGGATAATTCGCGAAGGGGTAGAGGATAAAAGTCCATATAACTATGGTAAACTTTTAGTACACCTGATTTTACCAGCAAGTCTATGGTGTCGGAACGAGAGCGTATTATTTTTTGTAACTAGCATTACTCTTGCCTACCTATTTTCTAAGCTTATAAAGCAGAGAGTATTTTACCCTATCAGCCTGGTAAATTTATTTTTTATTAGTTTATACAACTTTATGGCAAGCAATTAATTAATGAATCCTATATACCTAATCCTCCGCCACCCTTCTGGAAAGTCTTACTAGCCCGTTCTATCCGTCTAACTTCTGCTTCCCCATAAGATTTTAAATCTGATTCTTTGCCCCCCTCATACTTACTGGCTCGCTTTTCTCCGCCTATCATCATGTTATGAGCATAATTATCTTTCTTAGTTTCCCCTGCTATTCTTCTTGGATTCATTACTTTATAAACCTCATATATAGCAAATTCCTTGATGGTTTTCTTTATGTTAGCTTTTGCCTTGGCATCTAAAGGATATTTATCATTTATACTGTTATTTGCGTCAATATCACGATCCGCCCCTTCATATTTTGTAATAAGGTCGCGAGTAAATTTACTGATGTCCTGTTCTACCTCCTCATCATTAAATTTGATTTTTTTACCAGTTAATTTATCAATTTTTAACTCACTTTTAGCTAAGTGTTGTTTTATCAATAAAATTAGTTTGCTTTGCATTTCACCAAGCTCATCTGCTTCTTCGATAATGCGATCAATAGCTTTACCAACATTGGCATCTTTCTTTAATTCTTCTAGTATCTCAGCCATTTCTGACTCGTACTTTTCGGAAAGAGAATCATTAAAACTAGCTTCCGATTGGTCTTCCAAAGGCATAAATTATTCCAATTAATTTTTAAGTAAAATGGTAGCTGAAATATTCAATGTTATATCAATTTTTCCAGGGGCAGAAATCGGAGCAGTTATGCTACTTACCACATTTGCTGCAGCTGTACGCATTAATTTAGGATAAGGAACAGGTGGATAACGATTATCGCCTTCAATGTTAATGTTTTTTATCTTAACTTCTTTTAAACCAATAATACCAGCTACTCTTTTAGCATGGGATAATAGTTTGTTGATAGCGTTTTCGACCATGGAGGTACGGGTTTCTTCAATTTTTGCAATGGAAACTTCATAATGTAGGTCACTCATTACTAATCCTATTTCCTGCAATTGTCCGGATAAAGCAAGTATATCCTCCGTAGATTTACTCTTTATAACAATAGACTGAGACCCTTTCCATAATTCTTTTTCAGTTGCTCCTTGTTTAACTGGTTTGGAAAATTTATACACTGAATACTGTTCGGTAGAAACTTCTATATTTTCCTTCTTCTCCGCTACAGATAACGCTTTTTTCATCATCTGGTTAATTTTATTCTGTACTTCTTTTGCAGATTCAGATTCACTTTCATAGCGCAAATTAGCAATAAGTATATCCGGTTCTACCTGTTTTGTTTCAGTAACGGATAAATTTAGATATGTACCGTCTTCTTTGTTAACATCATCACCGTAAGCTTTAAGCCCTATAAATGCAGAAAATATTAATAAAACTTGCAAGAATTTAATATTTATAATTTTGCCCATTTGATCCATCTTTAAAATTTAACTCAAACTTAATATTAAGCTAGTTAAAGCCTACCTCATTCAAATTGTAGCGAGAAAATTAAGTTAATCTAAAATATTAATATTTTTTTTAAGAAAAACTACTCAGCCAGTTGCAAAATAGACATTTTATATTAATCCTTAGCAATTATAAATGTTGGCAGCTCGAAATAAAAAAGCTTACCCCGCTCAAGGTAAGTGGTATAATTTATGTATGTATTTTACTTATATGATATTGCTTATGGTATCAACCATTGAAACATTAGATTGTAAGTAAAATTAATAAGACAAATAATATCCCATCCTTAATGGCGCAAAAGGGATTGTTAAATACTATAGTAATTCATGTATTAAAATTAATATAGAGAAAAATATGAACAATTTTAAAGTTGCCGTAGCTGAGAATAAAACAAATTTTTTTAAGTATGACATTATTCTCAATAATGAAATAGTAAGGTTAAGGCCATTAAAAATAGAGGATATGTCTACTTTTTCTAATTTTCATTCAGACTACGCAATCTGGAAATATTTTGCTATTAAAATGCGTAAAGAACAAGATATGGAAGATTATATTAACGACGCAGTACAACAAAGAAGTTTAGGTTTACGATATCATTTTGTTGTTGAGGATATAAAAACGGATAAGGTGGTTGGATCTACAGCCTTTGGGAATTTTTCTCCAAAAGATAATAGGATAGAAATAGGCTGGAGTTGGATAGAAACCTTGTCCCAAGGAACTGGTATTAATAAAAACGCAAAGTTTCATTTATTAAATTTTGCATTTGATTACTTGAATATGGAAAGAGTAGAATTTAAGACAGATGTGCTTAATGTAAGAGCAAGAGCTGGTCTTATTAAAATTGGTGCGATGGAAGAAGGGGTTTTACGAAGCCACACTCTTATGCCAGATAATAGACGCCGTGATACAGTTTACTATAGTGTACTTAAAGAAGAGTGGTATACCAAAATACGATCAAATAACTTTTATAATTTCTCTAGCGATGTTGTAATTTTAATAGAATCTAGTGATTCAATCTATAAGACGATATAGATTAATAAAACTATTTAGCGCTAAAATATTCTGATTTTTAAAATAGAACATTTATATGAGTATTCTACAACTGAAAGCTTCAGATCCTACCTTATCAACCTGGGTATCAGCATCAGCTGGTACTGGTAAAACAAAAATCTTAACGGATCGTGTACTCCGCCTTCTCTTGCAAAACGTGCCATTTAACAAAATCCTGTGCTTAACTTTCACTAATGCTGCCGCTAATGAGATGCAGGAAAGGATAATTGCCCAGTTTCAAAAATGGTCACACTCTTCACAAGAGGACTTACTAGATAGTTTGCAAAACACACTGGGTAGAAAACCGACTAAAGATGAGTTAATTAAGGCATCATCACTCTTTGAATTATATCTAAAAACTCAAGATCAAATAAATATTTACACTATTCACTCTTTTTGCCAGAAAATTTTAAAGAAATTCCCGCTAGAAGCAGGAATTTCTCCTCATTTCAAAATTATTGACGAATTCAAGGTTAATAAGATAATAAGAGATATAAAAAGGCAAATATTCAACCTCCCTGAAATTCAGCATGTTATTAATTTTCTTATAGAGAACTTTCATGAATTAACCATCGATGATATTTTTAATGAAATAATTTCTATAAAAACAAAGATATTAACAAAAAAGCTCACCTCTTTATCTGCCGAAAGCAATCCCGAGCTTAGCGGATTAGAATGCATTAACAATTTAGCAAAACATGATCCAAATATTTCGATAGAAGTTATATCTAATTCTGATATCAAGAATTTAATCCTAGATTCACTTGGAGCTGATCTTGCAAGCAAAGATATTAAGCCTTTCTTTTTAACATTATCCGGAGAAAAGAAAAAAAGAATCGTAACTAAAAAAATAGCTTCTCCTGGCTCTGACCTATACGAAGAACTGGAAAAAATTCAAGACCAAATCTACCAACTCGATCAAGTTAAAAAAACAGAAAATTTACTTTTAAACTCAAAATTATTTGAGATATTAGCAGAAAAATTGATTCTAGAATTCGAGTCATACAAAACCAAAAACGCTTTTCTTGATTATGATGATCTAATACTTCATACTCAAAGTTTACTGACAAATTCCACGGCAAAGGAATGGGTACTATATAAATTAGACGGCGGTATAGAACATTTACTAGTGGACGAGGCTCAAGATACAAGTAATAGCCAATGGCGTATAATAGAAGCTTTAGCCCAAGAATTTTATTCTGGAGAATCCGGTAATAACAAAAGCAGAACGATCTTTGTAGTAGGAGACGAAAAACAATCGATTTTTAGTTTCCAAGGAGCTGATATTTCTGCCTTTTCCTATATGAATAAATTTCTAAACGATAAACTAAAAGAAGGGAAAAAAGTTTTTGAAACAATTGATCTTAATGTCTCGTACCGTTCCACTAAAGAAATTCTTACCTGTGTAAAGGATGTATTTAACAAAATAGCAAAAAATAGCCCTGAAGACTTTAAAGCTAATTTACCAGAAATGATACCTTATCGTAATGCACATAATGGGCTAGTTCAGTTATGGCCTTTATGCAGTAATGAAGGCGGTGATGCAGCTGATGAATTTTGGCCCATCTGCCCAGAAAACACACAAAATAATAGCAAGGTTATTTTGGCAAAAAAAATTGCTAATTACGTTAAAGAACAAATAAGCAGCGGTAGGATTTTGCCTTCTACAAATAACAAGATATCAGCTCAAGATTTCATGATCCTTTTCCGGAGCAGGGATGATTTCACGGATGAGGTCATCAAAGCTTTAAAAGAAGCTAAAATCGACATAACAGGACTTGATAGAATATCTCTAGCTGACGATCTGGCGGTCGCAGATCTAATTGCTATTGCAAATTTTGTATTAAATCCTGAAAATGATTTAAATTTAGCTACATTAATTAAGTCTCCTATTTTAGGCTTATCGGAACACGAGCTTTATAAACTGGTTATTGCTGCTCGGGCAAATAAATTATCCTTATGGGAATATGTAAAATTATCGGAGCAATATTTTTTAATAAAAGATAAACTAGAAGAGTTTTTAGCCCTATATCGCTCTTTTCCTTTAAACAATTTCTTTCCATATATCACTGATGTAATGGATTATAGGAACATCATGAATAAAAATGATGAAGCAATCGATGAATTCATTAAACTTAGTAATGACTATTTTCTTGAATATGGAAATTCTTTACAAAACTTTATTTATTGGTTTGTAAAAACCCCAATAACTGTAAAAAGAGATACAGAATCATTAAATAAGCTCCGTATCATGACTGTTCACGGCTCAAAAGGTCTGCAAGCTCCGATTGTGATATTATGTGATACTACCAAACTTCCAACCATGAGCGATAGATTTATCTGGGATGAAAGTAATCAGTTACTATCGGCAAAATCATCTTCTTATATTCCAGCATTTTATGAAACAATTAAAACAAAAGAACAGCAAAAGGTTTATCAAGAATATTTAAGATTATTATACGTCGGGATGACTCGAGCAGAAGATCATTTAATCATCTGTGGTTATCAGGGCAACAGCAAAATTCCTGAAAATTGCTGGTACGAATTAATAAAAAAATCTCTCCAGGACATTGGCTCTTTAGAAGCAAATGGTATCTTACTCTATGGAGATAGCAGTTTAGTTTCCAGTAGCCAAAAACCATCACTTTGCTTGGCAGAAAATAAAAAGGCTGACCAGGAGATAATAAACCCACCAACACCGTGGAAACTAAATAAAACCGTACGTTTATCTTATACAAATATTGAAACCGACACTTCTTATAAAAATACAGATTTACTCGAGTATGGCCTAGTCTTTCATAAAATCCTTGAAGAAGCCATGAGAAATAGAAATCTATCTAGTATTTTCAATCATCCATTAATTACTACATTAGAAAGCTCTTTACAAAAAAGAATAAAAACCAGCCTAGAAAAAATAGCAATTAATGAGGAATTCAACGAATTATCGAAATATGACTTAAAAACGGAATTATCTTTTGGCTATAAAACAGATTCAGAAATAAAAATTGGGAGAGTAGACCTTTTAGTAATTCAGAAAGAGCGAATTATCATTATCGATTATAAATCCGGTAAATCTAATAAAGGATTAATACCGGATACCTACATCAAGCAATTAAGGTTTTATAAACAAGCTTTTAGAGAAATATATCCGGATAAAATTATAGATTGCAAGATTATTTGGCTTGATAGCGGAACTATAGTAAATGTAGCCGCATAATGCTAATAAACAAAAGGCCTAAGCAACCAAACCACTGCTTAAGCCTCTTTATCTTAAATTAATTATTCTAATTTCAGATTATTTTCAAAAAACTAAGACTCTAATCTTCTTCTTCTATTGTTTTTCCGGATACGTCTTTCTGTTTCCTGTTTTTTGCGAACTTTTTTTACTGACGGTGGTTCATAAAAACGCGACATCTTCATCAAACGAAAAACGAGCTCTCTCTGCATCTTTCTTTTCAGATCTCGGATAGCTTTTTCACCGTTTCCACCATGAACATTAACCTGCACAGACACTAAAATTTACCCCCTTAAAGGACACTATGATTGAAATAAATGCTTATTATCTATATAGTTAAATTAATTGTCAACTAAAAAGCTAATATTAAGATGACTGATATAGCTAAAAAACACAAAGAAGCACGAGATAATTTCTTTCGTCAATTAAGTTTTCTAGTATCGACTACCCGGTGGAACAAGAATTTATATAAAGAAATTGAAAAAAAATGTAATTTTCCGCAAAATTATCATTATATTTTATTTCCAGGAGGAGGAAGTCAAATAATAGAGGAATTTGAGTCGTGGCAAGACCAAAAAATGCTTGAATTACTTCTTACCGAAGAACAAACCCTAAAAATTAGGGAAAAAATTGCTAAAGCTTTAGAAGTTAGAATAATAGGTATAGTCCCAAAAGCTGCTATTCTGCAGCAGAATGCTTTATTTTTATTACCTACCAATATTTTATCAGGGGCAAAATGCTACAGCAACACTTGTGACCTAATTTGGCGCTATGCCGGTGATAAGTCCGAGGATTTTAATTATTATAGCAAACGAGCTCTTTTGCTTGGCGTTTATACATCTTCTCGATTATTTTACTTATCAGATAATTCAAAAGATTTTACCAAAACCAAAGAATTTATTGCAACTTCCCTAGAAAGGATTATAAATATAGCCCAAACCAAGAGTAAAATAAAACTTCCTTCTATTGAAGATATACCAATATTAAGACTAATGTCGTAATGAGAAAAAGCACGTTATTTATAATAAATATTTTTCTAATTTCTGGCCTTTTCGGTTGTAGCAGCAAAGAAGCACATAGCACACCATCTGCAAAATCTGAGTCGCAAATTAACACCCAGAATCAAGAACCAGAATCTATAGCAATAACAAAAACTGATCCTTTAATATCAAAAAACCAAAAATTATTCGATTATGACTTAAGTTGCCAGGAGATGGACAGAATTGAAAAATCCAACTTGCATTTACAACAACAAAATTACGCTCTTGCAAATAAAAGAACTCAAGAGCTAGATTTGTCTCAAAATAAGAATTTAACTAATAAAGAGAAAATTAAAATTGAAAAAGAAAATAGGCGTAATACGTTATTAAAAACTATTCCTCCTACAAAAAGGGCAGTGTACAAAGGGAATGATTTTAGCACTTCTTTCCCACAAAACTAGTAAGACAGTAAACCATGAACAAAAATAAATTTTACCCGGATGTTAAATCAACCGTTTCATTTCCTGCAATAGAAGAAGAAATTCTAAAATATTGGCAAGAAAATAATATTTTTAACAACTCAGTTGAAAGTCGCAAAGCCAAAATCGGCGATCAGAATAATGAATTTATTTTTTACGACGGCCCTCCTTTTGCTAATGGTTTACCTCATTACGGGCATTTATTAACTGGTTTTATTAAAGATGTATTTGCCCGTTATCAAACTACCAAAGGCAAAAAGGTAGAAAGGAGATTTGGGTGGGATTGTCATGGTCTTCCAGCAGAAATGGGAGCAGAAAAGGAACTTGGTTTTTCAGGCAGAATAGCAATTTCAGAATATGGTATTGATAAATTCAACAATCATTGCCGCTTATCGGTGATGAAATATTCTAGTGACTGGGAAAAATATGTAAATCGCCAGGCACGTTGGGTTGATTTCAATAACTCTTACAAAACCATGGATAAGAATTATATGGAATCTGTCCTTTGGGCTTTTAAGGAGCTTTTTAATAAAGGGTTGATTTATGAGTCAATGAGAGTAATGCCATATTCTTGGGCTTGTGAAACTCCTTTGTCTAATTTTGAAACGAGATTGGATAATTCATACCGCCAGCGAACAGATAAAGCGGTTACTGTTAGCTTTGTACTAAATGATAAACCCCAAAATGCACCGGAAGGATTTAGAGAATATAGAATACTTGCCTGGACTACGACTCCTTGGACATTACCTTCAAACCTAGCACTAGCAGTAAATAGCGATTTTAACTACGCATTTGTACCAAATGGAGATATTTGTTACATAATTGCTTCTTTTGCCCTTAATCACTATGCAAAAGAATTAAATATAGAAAAAGACAAAACAGACTTTAAAACTGTTAAAGGAAAGGAATTAGCAGGGTTAAAATATAAGCCTATCTTTGATTATTTTAAGAATCACCCAAATAGCTTTAGAATTTTAACCGGAGAGTTTATAGTAGAGGGGGATGGAACAGGAGTTGTACATATGGCCCCGGGTTTTGGCGAAGACGATCAGATTCTATGCCAACAAGAGGGAATAGAACTGGTTTGCCCGGTAGATAATGCCGGAAAATTTACTGCCGAAATTTCAGATTTTGCCGGTATGCAAGTGTTTGAAGCAAACGACCCTATTATTATAAAATTAAAAAACCAAGGTAATTGGCTTAAAACCGAGCAATATATCCATAATTATCCCCATTGCTGGCGGACAGATACACCCTTGATTTATAAAGCCGTCCCTTCTTGGTATGTTAAAGTTACAGAATTTAAAGATCGAATGGTTGAGTTAAATCAACAAATTAATTGGATACCCGGCAACGTTAAGGATGGCTTGTTCGGTAAGTGGCTAGAAAATGCCAGGGACTGGTCTATAAGTAGAAATCGTTTTTGGGGAACACCTATTCCGGTATGGCGGTCTAATGATCCCAAATATCCTAGAATTGATGTTTATGGCTCCTGCGCAGAGCTTGAGAAAGATTTTGGAGTGAAAATTGAAGACTTGCACAAACCTTTCATTGACGAATTAACAAGACCAAATCCGGATGACCCGACTGGTAAATCCATGATGATAAGAGTAGAGGACGTATTTGACTGTTGGTTTGAAAGCGGTTCGATGCCTTACGGGCAAGCCCACTACCCTTTTGAAAACAAAGAATGGTTTGAAAGTCATTTTCCTGCCGATTTTATTGTTGAGTATTCTGCTCAAACCAGGGGTTGGTTTTATACATTAATGGTTCTCTCTACTGCACTTTTTGACCGCCCGCCATTCCTAAACTGCATCTGCCACGGGGTAATACTGGACTCTACCGGCCAAAAACTTTCTAAACGCCTCAATAATTACGCTGACCCACTTGAATTGTTTGATAAATACGGCGCAGATGCTTTAAGAGTCACTATGCTTTCGTCTAATGTCGTCAAAGGGCAGGAATTACTTATTGATAAAGATGGAAAAATGGTTTTTGATGCCTTGCGGTTATTTATCAAGCCAATATGGAATGCTTATCATTTTTTCTGTTTATACGCAAATCTAGACGGCATTAAGGCTAAATACGATATTTCAAGCAGCAATATCCTAGATCAATACATTTTATCCAAGCTTAAAATTACCGTAAGAAGAATAGAAAATAGTATGGATCAGTTTGATACTGTAGAGGCATATGCGGCGATAACTGATTTTTTTGAAGTGCTAAATAACTGGCATATTAGAAGAAGTAGAAGTAGGTTCTGGAAAACTGAACATGATAAGGATAAATTATCAGCTTACAATACTCTCTATACATGCCTTGAAGTTATGATGAAAGCAATGAGCTCGTTACTGCCTTTAATTTCAGAAAATATATATCGTAGCTTAACTTCCGGGCCATCTGTTCATTTAGAAATTTTCCCGAATGTAGAGGATATAAAAATTGAGGAAAACCTAGTTAAAGTAATGGATCAGATCCTAGATATCTGTAATGCTGCTTTATTTATCCGCAGTGAAGAAAATATCCGCATCCGTCAACCATTAAGCAAATTATTAGTCCACCTTGAGGGAATAGATAAGGGTACTTATGATAACTGTATTAAACAATTTGAAGATTTGATTAAAGATGAAGTTAACGTCAAATCCATAATTTATCAGGAAAATGTTCAAGAATATGCAGACTTAAAGCTTTCTATTAATTTCCCATTACTGGGTAAAAGGTTACCAGAGAAAATGAAAGAAATAATAGCAGCTGCCAGAGCTGGGAACTGGCACGAAGCTAGCGGAAAACTATTTGTTTCTGGTATTGAATTATTACCGGAAGAATATACTCTGGTCATGGAATCTAAAAAAGGAATAAAAGGGGTAAAAGCTTTATCTAATAGCATAATAGGATTAGTGAAACTAGATCTTGAAATAACTAAAGAACTCGCAGAAGAAGGAATAGCCCGTGATTTGGTTAGATTTATCCAGCAAACAAGAAAGGAAGCAGGTTTTGAGGTATCAGATCGAATTAAATTAAACGTTAAATCTGATTTTGACCTAGGACCTGTTTTAGTAAATTATGGACCTTTCATTACTGAACAAACACTTAGCGAAATCAGAAAGGATTTTAAACCGCAATATACGGCAGATATTGATTTAAATAACCAAATTGTGTCGATAGAAGTTGCAAAATTACGATAAATTTTAAGTGCTTACATTATTACCTTTCTAAAGAGGTTTGTTTCCCAGGAACTCTAGGAGGAGAAACAGGCGATCTCGGCCTAGTAGGCCTAATTGAATCGCCAATGTCCCGAGCTTGAGCAGCAACCTCAGGCTCGATATTAGATTTATTCATAACTCTCCCTGAAAACCCTACGGCGTGGCCAATTTCATGCCTTAGTTCCTTTGCTCTATCAGCTTCGCGCTTTATTTTTTGTACTTTCTCTGATAGTGGCTCTAGGTGAACTCTTGATTCTTTTAACATCTCCTCCAATATTTTTTCTGATGTTGTAGCTGCTTCCTTAGCTAGATGCCGGTGAGCCTTAACAGCTTTGAACGGAGATGAGGCATTGATCTTACTTGCACTTTCCTCTACAATTTTTAATTGCTCATCTAGAGCCTTTGTTTTAGTGTGAAAATCGCTCAACATTCCGTATAATACAAGTACTGGATCTTTCTGGTTACCCACCCTTGGCCTCCTTTTTTTTAAAGCATCAGCTATCGTAGTGCGTGTTTCTGTTATGTTAAAATCCCTTGCTTCTTGTCTAAGGACTTCGGTAGATCTTAAATTGTCCTTTAGAGATCCTTTTGCTCTAGTTATTTGGTTTTCTAAATCAAGGAATTTTTCACTTTGTTTTAGATTTTGTATCTCTTCTTTTATTTGTTGTATTTCTCCTTTTATACTATCTAATTTTTTCTGTGCTTCAGATTTTTCCACTTTAGATGCTTTAGCAAGCTCTTTCTCCGCTTCTTTTAAATCTTTTCCACTTAATTGAATCAATTCTTTTTCTTTAGGGCCAATAATTCTTTTCTGCGCAGTTTCGTATCCTTCAATTTCGCCTCTTAATTTTTGTGCTTCTGTTTACAGCCTTACATATTCCGGTGTTTTAACTTTGCTAGTGGAAATTAATTCTTGGTTAATGTCTGCACCACGCGAAATAAGGGTATGGGACATCTGACTAGATTTAGTTTGCGCTATTTTTTCTTTCTCAGTAGTACTTACTCCAAAATCTAGGCTAAGTAGCGCTACGATTAATGGTGATCCATATTTCTGGCTTTGAGTATTAGGATTTGCCCCAGCTTCATCAACAAAAGCTCTAACAGCATTAGTACTTCCCTTAGAAATAGCATAGGTAAGAGGCGTATGGCCGTTTGTTTCTGGCCTCTGACTTGCTATGTTTTTATTAATATCTATTCCTACCCCCTCACGAATAACAGCATTAGCACCAAGATCTATAAGTACATGAGCAGACTCTATATGCGGTAAATATTTTTCTGGGTCGCTACTTTTATTTAACATGGCATATTCAAATACCGTATACCCTCCTTCTGGACAACCAGGAACTGTAATTTTACATCGGTTAAAATCATCAGGTCACATTTTTAAAGTATCTGACAATATATGCCTAATATCTCCTGCAGCGTTAAGATCTATTAACTCTTTCATTAATTCCGGTTTCCCGATAAATTCTTCCTTGCTCACATTCTTGAATAACGCATCTAACACTTGCTGATCTTGAACTTGTACGGCATCTCTTAGTAATTCTGGAGTTATAGAAGAAATATCAGGAACTAGATCGTTTATTGCTTTGATGTTTTTGGCGGTAATTGCCTCTTCTAATGAAATTTCTTCAGGAATTTTAGTTAGAATTTCTACACCTTTATCTGTTTTTTTTGACATAGCCTTTCCCCTCCTAGATCAAAAAATCTTTAAATAATAATTAATAAACTCTAATGTTATTATATGAAATTTAACAAATCAAGTTATTAATTTATTATTGAAAATTTTTACTCTCGTTTAATTTCTTTTTAAGTAAAAATAATAAATCATAGTTGAGCCATCTACGGCGATGATGTAAAAAATATTCTTTCACCTCTTCTTTTGGCCTTACAATAACTCCCTGAGGGTTTTGCAAATAAAGTAAAGTCAGTATAGCCTGATCATGACGATGCGAAGTATTATAATAATACTTCTCAATAAAACTATCACTATCTGTTACTGCCTCTTCGTTTTCACACCATTTTAGCCATTTTCTAATAAATCCCCGCGCAGAGCTGGTATTTTTAATTAAGATAAAACTAGCCTGCAATTGGTAGGAATCTAAAATAAAATCGTTGCTCATACCCATAGCGGTTAGCAAATCTCTTCTTACGTATCCCCTATTAGTATGCTCATTCTGGAAGACAAGTATATCTTTGCCGTCGATGAGATTATTAACTAATGAATCGATTGGTTTAACAATAGCACTACCGCTATCGGCATATAAAAGAACGTCATTTTCTGGGATTTCCTCAAGCGTTTGAAGAATTATATAAGGTTTCCATAACCAGTATCCTGCTCCTTTTTTTTGCGAAAAAATATTTTCATGAGCCTTAACATAGGAGGATGATATATGTTTTTTGTTATAGGGTTTATAAAAATCAATACACTTATTCAGTGCACTAGATGTTAAAGCTCACTGGTTTGCCAAATGAACTTCGCCTCCGTCAGCATAAGAAATAAGCCAGACGTTACCGGTCATATTTTGCTGACACTCCGCTGTTTTATCAGTCGATAAATCTACGTCCTTGGAAAAAGCCGCAATTTCCACTTCATTGATTATGCTCAATAATTGCTTCTGGATATTTGAATAATATAAATATAGGCCGCAAGATGCTATAATAAACGCAGCGGACAAAAACGACACTAAAAAAACAAGGAAAAATTTACGCAACATATAGCATATATTCTATGTCAGATATCATCTGACATGGTACATAAATAAGCTATAATTCTAAAGTTTTTTAAAATGTTTTAGTATAGAATTTTTTCAAGTTAGATTTTTTATGTTGATTTGGTGATTTTGCAAGGTTAGCTACTTCGGCTTAAGCTAGGCTTGATACCAGGCTTTAAAGAAGATTAGATTTTCAGCTTTTTTGGTAGCTGAAGTCAGAATAATTTAGCTTTTCTGCTCAAAGGGGTTTTGTCGGTTAATCCAGGCTATGCAAATTTCTTCTGTTACTGATTTTAATTTCTCTACTCGTTTGATCAAGTACACTAGCTGTTCTTCGGTGATTTTATAATTTTTATTATAACGGGCTTCGGTATAAGCTAATTTAAGCAGAATGAACTTTTCCTCTTGCTCCTTAGTATCCCGCGGGAATATTTTGAGCAGTTCATCACTGTAATTACTAGCTAGGCTACCAAGCTTTTCAATATCATGCAGCCTTGGTTTATAACCGGTAAATACGAGCAGAATCGCAGAGTAAAAACTTTCAGTTGCCTGATGGAGCTGAAAAGCTGCTAAATTCAGATAATTATCTTGTAGCATGTAATTAGTTGCTTTTATAAATCCAATAGCACGGGGAATCCACTGAGCAAAATCGTCTTTAGCTATTTGTCTTCTCTCTTTCCAGTTTAAATCTTTAGGTTCAGCTAACGTAAATTCACCGCTATCGTAAAGTAGTATTCCCTCTTTTTTAATATCCGAGAAAAAATACTGGCTCTTCTCCAGCTGCTGATTAAGATATTTTATCGGCTCAACCACAAAGGTTACCCAAGGCGCTCCGAATGTCTTCCCCCTTAAGCCTTTGCGCTCAAGACGTTTAGTTAAATCTGATTCAAAAGACGCACCTTTGAGCCCTCGATATTTCGGGCTTTTAGTTACTACCAGAATATCAAGATCGCTTTCATAGCTGTAAGTTATATGCCCTTCAACGTACCAGTCCCGTACCCACGTCCCTTTAGCATAAGAACCAAAAAGGATAATCATCGCTACTTGATCTCTCGCTGCCGCCAAAATTTCCTGAACAATAGCATCCAGCCTTTCCTTGATAATCAGCGAATTTTTAGGAAGAGTCGTTTTCATGGGGTTAAAAAACTGGGAAGAATTTAGTAATTATAGTGATTTTATTTATTTTTACAATTACTTGGCGTTCACAAACAACTAGAAACATTAATTACTTTAACAATAATATCTCTTTTCTACGTTTTTAATGCTCTTGATCTTTTCTTAATAGTAACCCCATAAGCTTTAGTTTTAAAAAGAACTAACAAAATCAAACCATGTAAAGAATTATACATTATTGCTTTACTATATACTATATGCTCGACTGCATAAAAAATTTGGTTGTACAAAGCACAAATGGAAAGCCATGTTATAACGAATCCAAATTCATCAATAAATTTACCAGTTAAAATTATAGTATATTTTTTAAAAGAAACTGTACGAAATAGAAACCAAAAAATTTTTATATAACAAACGACTAACCCAAAAAATATTAGAATTATGGAAACAATAAAAATAAAATTTGTTACTAATTTAAGATCAACTAAATAGTATAATTGGGATGAATCATTGAGTGTAAACTCCGATTGAACGAACAAAAATTTAGTAATCTCTAATAAACTATTAATCCAAAAAGAATTGGAACTAATAAACACAGTAAAACCTAGGAGAGAAAAAGTTGCAACATAGTGAATTATAGCTACAACTGTCGTTAACAACAAAAACAACTTTAATCGCAAATACATAAAACTACCAAATATAAACATAAGTTGTAAGCTTTGATGAGAATTATATAATAACTTACTACTCAATTTTTCATTTAAGCACTCAGTTCTGATTTTTAAATAAAGCTTTTTTAAACAAAGATCCGTATTTTAACTGGTATTTTTTACTAAGCTCAAAATCATAAGCAACAGCTAGGATGCACATCAGTATGATACAAAATCCGATCGAAAGACAATTAATTTTTAACCAAAAAAACGGTTGCATCTCTAATAACTTGTTTTGTGAGTCTGCTCCCTTTGCAATTAAACTCTCATTTTCAACATACTGGGCAATATGAATAACAAGTGAGTTAATAACTATAAAAGATGGTAACGCTATAAACACAAGAGTTCTTGCACTTAGACTACGCCATTTTTTATGAGTAAGTTCTAGACATTTCTTAGTTGAAACTAACCATATAAAAGGCAAAATAATAGTGGTAGATATTATAGATGTTAAAATTACCTCGCTAAAATTCTGCCACTCATAAGCTGCACTAATAAGTATATACAAATCCTTAGTCCAACTTACATACACGTATCCCAAGACAATTCCTGATATCATAACATCAATTTGAGAACACATATAATAAAGAATATTTATCAAAAATTTTAGAAAATTTTGACAAGTAATTCTAAATCCTTTCTTTTTTATTAAAAGATAAATTGGTATAACTACTAAAAATAATAAATAAAAACCACCAAATATATAATAGATACAAATAAGAATATTATCTTGAAACTCTGGAACAAAAAAAACCGCACTTATCATAACGATAAGTGATGTCCATAACAAAAATGGAAATCTTTCGTTTCCCCTCAAACAATTCCATGAAGCCTTATTATATTGACCAATTATCCGTATAAAATCTTGATTTTCTTTTTTCCGCAAAGATAAAGGGATAATATCTTGAGCTTCTAATATTAACCCTAATTCTTCCCTAGTAAGACTTACTAAGTCTGAGCTTTTTGACGGTTCTTCAACTTCTGACACTTTTTTCCTTACATTTAAACGTTATATCTTATTCAATCGTTCACAATCGTTTTTATTTTAGATTCTAATTCTTTAATTTTATTACTTACATTTATAATGTTATCAACAGCTTTCATGCCAGATATCTCTGCTGTTATTACTGCTTTTGAACCTTGCCTATACGGATATATTTTTATTTCCATTATAGCAAGGCAATCTGGTAACTGCAGGTGATATGTAGAGCCGTAAGGTTTTAGCATACGGTCAAAATTTGCTTTTATTGAGTCAACAGGATAGTTAGAAGTTACTTCAAAATTATGAATAACCCAAGCCGAAGTTAAATAAGAGGCTAGGTCGAACTTAGGAATAGGAAAGGGTAAAATAACGCCATCTTGATAAGTTTTTACTGTTTTAGGGGTGAATGTTATAACCTTATCATTACCTTTATTCAGTTTATTAATATCAATAGAATAGATTAACCCAGAACCAGCTACTCCATTATCCGTTCTTCTCTCCAATTCCATATTAGTTTGATTAAAATCGAGTTTAATGATTTCTCTTTTCGTATCAGTTCCCCAAGTTTTATTGTTAAAAATCAATCCATCAACACCTCGGGGTTCTAAAATATTATTAGGAATTACATAGCTGACTTTAATATTGTCTATATTTTTTACACTGCCCTTTTCTGGAACAAGCTGTATATCATAATTACCCGGTAACGTCATTTTGTTGGCACAAGACGATATAACAAAACATAATAAAATTGAAAAAATTTTAGATTTCATAAACACCTATTAAAATTTTAAGTTGCATTGCTATTAAAAAACTTAATTATTAGTTGCATCCCAAGCCATAAAAAAAGTTTGCATTGCAAGCTTGGCAGCGACCTACTCTCCCGTGCTTTAAAGCAAAGTACCATTGGCGCTGTGGGGTTTCACTTCCGAGTTCGGAATGGGATCGAGTGTTTCACCCACGCTATAACCACCAAGCTAGCAATACAAACTTTTAATGTCGTATTACTTAAATATGTGTATGTCGTTTAATCATGACAACAAGCTTCTAAAAATAAAGTCAAAACAAGCATATAGAACTTATTTTAAGTTTTTGCCATGATAAACGACATTTATTAACAAAGAATAAAAACTTCTGTAATTACTTATACTGATTTGTCCAAAATTAACACTACATACAAAGTGTAAACTCAAAGTTTCAGCAAAATAAAACAATCGAGCTATTAGTACCAGTTAGCTTCACATGTTACCATGCTTCCACACCTGGCCTATCAACGTGGTGGTCTTCCACGGCTCTGATAGGGAAGTCTAGTTTTAAGGTGGGTTTCCCGCTTAGATGCATTCAGCGGTTATCCCGTCCGTACTTAGCTACCCAGCTATGCCGCTGGCGCGACAACTGGTCCACCAGAGGTACGTCCACCTCGGTCCTCTCGTACTAAAGGCAGATCCTCTCAAACTTCCTACACCCACGGCAGATAGGGACCGAACTGTCTCACGACGTTCTAAACCCAGCTCACGTACCACTTTAAACGGCGAACAGCCGTACCCTTGGGACCTTCTCCAGCCCCAGGATGTGATGAGCCGACATCGAGGTGCCAAACGATTTCGTCGATATGGACTCTTGGAAATCATCAGCCTGTTATCCCCGGCGTACCTTTTATCCGTTGAGCGATGGCCCTTCCACACGGGACCACCGGATCACTATGACCGACTTTCGTCTCTGCTCGACTTGTGGGTCTCGCAGTCAGGCTAGCTTATGCCATTGCACTCTAACAGTTGATTTCTGACCAACCTGAGCTAACCATCGCGCGCCTCCGTTACTGTTTAGGAGGCGACCGCCCCAGTCAAACTACCCACCATGCATTGTCCCAAATCCTGATTCAAGGATTCATGGTTAGATATCAAGAATTAAAAGGGTAGTATCTCACATTTCGACTCCACAAAGGCTGGCGCCTTCGCTTCATAGTCTACTACCTATTCTGCACATTTAATCCCTAATACCAGTGCAAAGCTATAGTAAAGGTGCACGGGGTCTTTCCGTCTAACCGCGGGAACTCGGCATCTTAACCGAGAATTCAATTTCGCTGAGTCGATACTGGAGACAGCGGGGAAGTCGTTACGCCATTCGTGCGGGTCGGAACTTACCCGACAAGGAATTTCGCTACCTTAGGACCGTCATAGTTACGGCCGCCGTTCACTGGGACTTCAATTCAGAGCTTGCACCCCTCCTTTTAATCTTCCAGCACTGGGCAGGCGTCAGACCCTATACATCGTCTATTGACTTAGCAGAGCCCTGTGTTTTTAATAAACAGTCGCTACCCCCTGGTTTGTGCCACCTACAACTGGTTGCCCAATTATAGGTCATCTTTCTCCCGAAGTTACAGATGCAATTTGCCTAGTTCCTTCAGCATCGTTCTCTCAAGCGCCTTGGTATACTCTACCTGTCCACCTGTGTCGGTTTAGGGTACGGTCTTAATTGAAGAGTTATTTCCTGGAAGCTCGCAACTAGCATACACAATCCAATAAGCATATACAATTTTTGAACTTCGTCACTTCTTCTTGGTTCAGGAATATTAACCTGATTCCCATCGACTACGCCTTTCAGCCTCGCCTTAGGGGCCGACTAACCCTGCGCAGATTAGC
Organism: Candidatus Megaera polyxenophila; assembly: GCA_037101405.1. Classification (NCBI taxonomy): domain Bacteria; kingdom Pseudomonadati; phylum Pseudomonadota; class Alphaproteobacteria; order Rickettsiales; family Rickettsiaceae; genus Candidatus Megaera; species Candidatus Megaera polyxenophila. Next base: position 657,962 of record AP017964.1, read on the forward strand.
TTTACGCAGGAAACCTTGGACTTTCGGCGAGAATGTCTCTCACATTCTTTATCGCTACTTATGTCAGCATTCTCACTTCCGATACCTCCAGCAGCCCTTACAGGATGCCTTCACAGGCTTACGGAACGCTCCGCTACCACTCATATGTTTACATACGAGTCCGCATCTTCGGTACATGACTTTAGCCCCGTTACATTGTCGGCGCAGGAAAACTTAATTAGACTAGTGAGCTATTACGCTTTCTTTAAATGATGGCTGCTTCTAAGCCAACATCCTAGTTGTTTTGGTTTTCCCACATCCTTTAACACTTAGTCATGATTTTGGGACCTTAGATGGCGGTCTGGGCTCTTTCCCTCTCGACCACGGACCTTAGCACCCATGGTCTGTCTGCTATACTGTACTCACTGGCATTCGGAGTTTGGTTAAGTTTGGTAAGTCTGTTGGACCCCCTAGCTTATCCAGTGCTCTACCTCCAGTGGTAATCATATAACGCTCTACCTAAATAGATTTCGCGGAGAACCAGCTATCTCCGAGTTTGATTGGCCTTTCACCCCTAACCACAGCTCATCCCCTAATTTTTCAACATTAGTGGGTTCGATCCTTCAGTAGATGTTACTCCACCTTCAATCTGGCCATGGCTAGATCACCCGGTTTCGGGTCTAATTCGTCGAACTATATTGCCCTATTAAGACTTGCTTTCGCTACGCCTACACCTAACGGCTTAAGCTCGCTCGACAAACTAAGTCGCTGACCCATTATACAAAAGGTACGCCGTCACGGAATAAATTCCGCTCCGACTGCTTGTAAGCATTCGGTTTCAGTGTCTATTTCACTCCCCTCATCGGGGTTCTTTTCACCTTTCCCTCACGGTACTTGTTCACTATCGGTCGCTAGAGAGTACTTAGGCTTGGAGGGTGGTCCCCCCATGTTCAAACAGGATTTCACGTGTCCCGCCTTACTCTAGGACTTAAAAAAGCGTTACCTATACAGGGCTATCACCTATTGTTGCCAGTCTTTCCATACTGTTCTAGTTTACTTTTAAAAGCCACTTGCCTGGTCCGCGTTCGCTCGTCACTACTAACGGAGTCTCTGTTGATGTCCTTTCCTTCAGCTAATGAGATATTTCAGTTCACTGAGTTTGCCTCATATGGCTATGTATTCACCATATGATACCTGATAAATCAGGTGGGTTTTCCCATTCGGAAATCTCTGGATCGAAGCCTATTCACAGCTCCCCGGAGCTTATCGCAGTGTATTACGTCCTTCATCGCCTTCTAGCGCCAAGGCATCCACCAAATGCTCTTATATTATTTACTTTATTAAAACTTGAGATTACAACGATGTATGCAGAGTTAAATCTGCACAAACAGTATCCACTCACGATATTTTAGTATTTTATCGCGGTGTAGTAATTAGTTTTTATTCTTTATTAACTTTTCAAACAGCTACAAACTTGCTTAAGCTTGCGTGAGGATTTTTATATAACTAATTCAAATAGCTGTCAACCGATATTTTTAAAAAATCGAGATTTTTATTCAATAAACTAGAAAATCTCTCAGTTTAACGAATACAAAACTTCATAAAATTCTCAACCACTTGCTCTTTAACATAAAAGCACAATCCCTGCTACAAATTTACGTAGTTTATTTACAAACTAGGAAAAATTATATTAACAAAAAATAAAATTATACCCTTTATTGTTAATATTGTTCCTCTTAAAGTTGAATATGTAGTCAACACAATATAGCTAAAATAGGAGGTTTGCGATTATGTCAAAAAATAATGATGACCCTATGAAAAAAATTCTTGAACGCCGTCAATTCATTGAGGACGAAAGAGAAGTAGAAGATGATGATCCGCTTCCCGATATCTCAGATAGTACAGAACAGCCTTCCAAGAAAAAAGAGGAAAGAGCAGCTCGGGAAGAACTAAGCTCTCCTATCAAAAAAGGACCGGACACTCCTACTTTTGACCTAGGGGACGCATTACGGAAACAAATGGGTAATTTTAAGATCCCTTCCGTTCCTGAAAAACAAAGCAAGGAATTAGATGGAGAAGATGCTTGGGCAGATGAACCGCTAGAAGAATCAAGACCGGTGGTACGAGAAGAAACAACGGTTAAAAAAGAACCAGGAAAAATTAATGCTAATAGCAGGCTTTTTAGTAAAGTAGCAGGGCTTTTTGGCGGTGGCCAGAAAAAAGAAGAGCCAAAAATAGAAAAACTTAACCCAGAAGCCATAAAAGCATTAGCAAATGCCAAAGCAGAAGACCTACGCCGAGCTGCAGAAAGAGAAGAATTACCGGGAGAATCAAGAGTTTCTGTAACATCGGCAGAATTACAAAAAGGTTCAGACATACCTATACCTCCTATGATGGAACCACCGCCAGCTCCACCTTTAGAAACAAGAACAACAGTGGCTATGGATGAATCTTCTATACCTTCAGCCGAAAAAAGAAAAGCAACTGTTATTGAAGAGCCTTCTATACCTTCTTCAGAAAGAAGAAAAACAACTGTTAGCGAAATGCCTGCCCCGCCTTTAGAAAAAAGGGAAACTACAGGAAAGGATACGAAGCCTACGAATTTTGATGAGGTACTTAATAAAGCAGGAGTTGTATTGAGTCCTAATGATCAGACACTTATTACCGAAGCTTTTCATAAAGTTGGTATTATTGACCGCGTCCCTAAACGTGACAAACTATTATCAGAGCAAATTGCTTTAACTGTTTCAACAGTTGTAAAAAACAACCCCGAACTACAACCTTTTGTAACTGAAATATGCGATGCTTTTGTGGATAAAGCAAAGCAGGATGCAACACGTACAGCTCTGAATGATAGATTTGGTCAAATCAAATCTGAGTACCAAAAAGGTAGTAAAGTGCCAGAAAAAAGTAATAAAGACCTGGACATAGTAATAAAAGATTTAGAAGAATTACAAGGAGATGTGTCAGGAAAAATTGGCCCTAAAAATGCTAAAGAGCTTGCCAGTAAAATTGATAAAATAAAAGAAGATTACAATACTAAGTCCGGAGAAGAACAAACTAAAACCCTATATCAGAATTTACAATCATTAAAAGATTGGTCTTCTGAAAAAGGAAAGGAAACAGCCGATAAATCTACGTGGAAAAAAATAGGTACAGTTATTTCTTCTTGTATGTCTCTTGTTGCAGCAAAAATTGCAGGTAAAGAAGTTGAAACTATAAAAAACAACTTAGCACAGGCAATGAAAGAGCTAAAAACTCAGGGTAAAAAAGAGGTAGCGGAAGGGTTGTCAAAGATTAATACTAGGGCAGCTGAGAACCAAAGAAGTAGGTAAAGAACCCTATAAGGTGAATTTACCTATTGGCAACGAAAGGGGAATAATATTTCTCTTCGTTGCTAGATACTTTCTACACTTTTTTACAAATTATAGTATAAAAAGTCACTAACAGTTTTAGGATGCTTAAATAGCTCCACATCTATACAACTCAATTTTATTAAAAAAATATGCTTTTTCAATATTTAGTTGAAAAACCAAAAAAGAATAAAGTACTATTACATTTGAACAATCCTCCGAAGAAAACAAAGGGAATAAAATTATGAGTAAATACGTTTATGAACAATTCGTAACTCCAGACCAGCGGGAAAAAATGACTAACGATGCTTCCGGAGTAAGAAAAACTTACTTTGCAGCTGGTAAGCTTGATCCACTAACCCCAGAAAAACGCCTTAATACTCTATACTCTGCTATAAGAGATGTAGAAGGCGACGAAACTCATCCTATAGTTAAAGCGCTAAAAAACTATATGTTAAGCAATGGATCTACCCAAGAACAAATCGATGATATATTAAAACAAGGAACTGCAGCTTACGAAGCTAGCAAGGAACAACCTAAAGCTAAGGTAGAAAAAGGGATCAGCGTTCCCCTAGATCGGGCAGAACCTTTTTCACCTCTAGGTGTACCAACAAAAGTGAATTCATCGGAACTACAAGCACCAGTAGTTAGTAAGCCACAACCTGGCGAGAAAGGTTTTACCTACCAACGCGTAGAACTTTTCCATCAATTTGAAGGAAACTTACTTACAACTTATATCAAAGTTAACCCATCAGGGTACGCTCGAGATTTACTTTCCGAAAAAACTAGAGACGAACAAGCTAATATTTTATATTCTGCCCAAAGGGGGGGGGACAGTAATGTAATTAACGCACTGGAAAAACATTTAATTAACGAAAAGGTTTTTAGCCCAGAACAGATAGAGAGCATAAAAAGGGCCGCAAATCAAGCAGAGTTAACAATAAGCCGTGAACAAAACGAAATAACAGCAGCTGTAGAAAGAGGAGTATCTCCTATTATAAAGAATAGCGAAGGAAGAAACCCCGCAGAATTGCCACTAGTTCCCTTTAACGTAGATAATCCAGAAAAATCTCTTGTACTTGCTTCTAAGTTAGAAAAAGGTAATAAACTCACTTTTGATGAGGTACTTAGTAAAACAGGAGTTGTATTGAGTTCTAGTGATCAGGTGCTTATTACCGAAGCTTTTCATAAAGTTGGTATCATGGACATAGCCTCTAAACGTAACGAACTATTATCAGAGCAAATTACTTTAACTGTAGCGACAGTTGTAAAAAATAACCCCAAATTACAACCTTTCGTAACTGAAATATGTGATGCTTTTGTTGATAAAGCAACGCAGGATGCAACACGTACGGCTCTTAATGGTAAGTTTGACCCACTCAAATTACAATATCAACAGCAAAAGAAAAAAGAAATAGAGGAAGAACTCCCTTCTCCAGACACCAGGCCACGATCTAATGATTTAACAGGGCACGACGATCCAGAAAGGTCTCTTGTACTTGCTTCTAAGTTAGAAAAAGGTAATAAACTCACTTTTGATGAGATACTTAGTAAAACAGGAGTTGTATTGAGTTCTAGTGATCAGGTGCTTATTACCGAAGCTTTTCATAAAGTTGGTATCATTGACAGAGTTCCTAAACGTGGCGAACTATTATCGGGGCAAATTGCTTTAACTGTAGCAACAGTTGTAAAAAATAACCCCAAATTACAACCTTTTGTAACTGAAATATGTGACGCTTTTGTTGATAAAGCAACGCAGGATGCAACACGTACGGCTCTTAATGGTAAATTTGACCCACTCAAATTACAATATCAACAGCAAAAGAAAACAGAAATAGAGGAAGAACTCCCTTCTCCAGACACCAGGCCACGATCTAATGCTTTAACAGGACGCAATGATGCACGAGCTCCTAAAGTAGAAGAAATCGAAGCACAGGATAGTATAATTTCAGTAAGCACTACAGAGAAAGGACCATCTAAGGTAAAAGTACTATCTTCTAGCGAGGTAGACCCTATAACCGAAGCTATTCGTAAAGAAATTCTGGCAGAACAACAAAAATTAATAAAAGCTCAAATCGCTCTTAGTAACCCATCTGTAAATGCTATGGACTCTCAGCGATTTAGAGAGTACTTAACTTCCGATCCAGGAAAAGAGGAAGCAGCCAAGGTTTTCGCTAAACCAGAAATTCAAACAGCTCTTAATAAAATTGAAGTTGAAGGCTATAAAAAAGTTCATGCTGAATTCAGCGATAGTTTTAAAAATGTTAACTGGACACCAGATCAGGTTGTTGCCGCAGGACAACCAAAAACGAAAACCTCCGAAATAACAAATGAAGATGGCTTAGTTGTAGCTAAGATAAAGGAAACAACGCACGATATAGCTCCATTAGCTGTAACGCTTGATAATGGAGATAAGGTTAACGTCAAAAGTTACAGAACCATAGATTTTCCAAAAGAGCTAGAAGCCGGAAAAGGACCTCTTCACTTGTCCATGGCAGTAAAAGATCAAAACGGCAGAAATATTTCTGAAAAAGAGGCCGTTTATTTTACTGCCCACTATGATGAACAAGGTAAGTTAACTGAAATAAGCTCGCCTATACCTGTTAAATTTATGGGTAATGACGATAAGGCAGTAGGTTATATAGAGCGCAACGGTAAGGTATATACCTTACCGGTTACCCAAGGCAAATATAAAGAAATGATGAAAGAGGTAGCCAAAAATCAGGGAATGGCCGTAGATTTGTCCCAAGAAGTTGCTCAAGAGGCTCAGGACCTTGCATTAACCAAGGAAAAATCTAGAACTCCAGTACTAGAAAGAGATGAAGAAGCTGTACAGCCTCAGAAAAAGACGGGAAGATCTGAGGATTCAATCGCCCTACCTGAAACTGATGCCATTCCTCTCCAAATGGTTTCTGTTCAGGGGACCGCTCAGGACAAAACTACTGCAATTGACAATATGCTAAGAGGCGTAAGCCCAGATAGGATAGTGGCAACTTTAAAAGACCAAGTAGCAAAAGGTGGAAGCGAAGCGGTTGGGTTAATAGTGGAAGCTACTAAAGAGGGCAGAACCGGAGACCATCCAGGAGTTCATACATTAACAGCTGCGCAATTTAAAGAAGTATATGAAACCGGTATGAACGCTGCCAAGGTCATTTCAGATAAACGTGCCCCCGAAAAGCAGACCAAACATGCAGAGGACAGCATGAGAAACATACACTCTGCTTGCAATAAACTCACTAAGCCAGCTGCTGTTGACCCTGCCGATCATATGCGCGCTAAGAGATTACACGACAGAAATTTTGAACTAAAAAACCTACAGAGAGGTCGCTGAAAAAATTAGTTAATGGCTTCAGCTAATTATAAAAATATAGTAATTTGAGGTGAATGAATCTACAACTTCAATTACTATATTTCTACAAGCTAAATTTTTTGAATTTAGAATTTAACCTATGTGATAAAAAATAAAAGAATAAAAGGTAATGCCTCTATTTTGCAGATGAACATATTAAAAGGCAATATGTTCACTAAGTGTGCCAATAACTTTATCATGAATATCAACTGATTTAGAAAAGCAAATGGTCTTTTACGGGCAAGCCTTTTGCATCTCGTCCTAAGGTTTAAATTGCTCCGTTCTATCCGCTGAGTATATCTTTTACTAATAATGTACTTTTTGGAGTCTAATAACCTTGCATAGCTCCCCCACCCATCAGTAAAGTAAAAAGTAACCTTGGAATTTTCCAGTTTCTGAAGTAATGATTCTAATGTGCTGTCACACCTTGTGCCAAAAGTATAAGTAACTACTTTTAACGAAATCTTATCCAGAGCATACCAAAACCACCTTTGTTTAGCTTTGTTCTGTACATAAGACCATAGTTCATCTATTTCAGGAGCAATAATTACTTCAGCAATAATTACTTCAGTTGTGTTGATAGAATGATTTGCCGTTTCTAATACTAGACTTTTTTAAAATACGGATAACCGTATTGATACCTGCTTTTAATACTCTGACTGTATCCCTAACGCCAGAGCCGTTAATTGCCATTTCTACTATCTGCCCCTTTACTCCAGGCTTAGATGCATTATTGATATAGCCCAGCTGAAAATATCGATTGCATTGATTACACTGGTATCGTTGTTGTTTTCAAATGAAATACCCTGCCTTTACTACTTCTCCGGTCTTATTACAATATCTATACTTAACATCTATTTTGCCATAACACTTAAAACTTCTTTTGCTATTAGTCTTTAAGCATTCTAGCATATTTCTACCAATCCTGCAAAATGGAGGCCTTACCTAAATTTCTAGCTTAATATATAAACTAGCTATACTCTTGCAATTGTTACAAGTTTTACGCTCCCTGCTTTTCCCCTTTTTAAAATTTTGGTGCATTCAGTAGTTGTTGCTCCTGTAGTTATTACATCATCAACGAGCAAAATAACTTTGTCTCGAATATTAAAGTTCTTATTAAGCTCGAAACTGCCAAGAATGTTTTGTGTCCTTCCTTTTTTAGCTAACCCTACTTGATTTTTTGTTAGTCTTTTCTTGATTAACAGATTTGGAAGAAATGGTTTAGCAAGTTTCTTAGATAGTTCCTGAGCGAGAATTTGAGGAGGGTTATAACCCCGAAAAATGCGCTTAAGTTTGTGCATAGGTACTGGGGTTATGACATCAATATCTTTTAAATCTTCTGAAAATCTATTATTTATCAGCTTAGCAAATAATTTTGCTAAACTTGTTTTATCATGGTATTTAAAATTGTGAACCAGTTTTTTGGTTTCTGGTGAGAACTCCAGTAAAGTCCTTATCATATCAATTTTAGGCCGAGCAATGACACAGGCAGCACAAATATTAACTTCACTAAAATCCACTTCGAATTTTTTGCAACAAATAAAACAGTAAGGTTTGTTTATAAAGTTAAATTTTGGCCAACAAGAGCTGCATATACCTTCGCCGGTATCTGTAAGGTCATTACAGGTAGAACACCTAAAAGGAAAAATAAATTTGATTACCTTATTAAATAAACCTGGTATATCCAAAAACTCAAATATCACTTAAAAATTGCTCCATTTCAGCAATTGTTGAAATGTTAGTAACTTTAAAGTTATGAGGTGTTTTTTTAGCAAGTCCTGATAATACCTTACCCGAGCCTATTTCTACCAGCTCTTTTATCCCAAGACGATTTAATTCATCCATAGTTTCACGCCACCGGACGGTGTCACAAATTTGAGAAATTAGATTAGCACGAATTTCATCTGGAGAAATTGTTTGCTTGGCTGTTACATTTGCTATCACGGGAACAGCCGGAATTTTTATATTTGTCTGCATTAGAGCTGATGACATAGGCTCTTCTGCAGGCTTCATAAGAGCAGAATGAAATGGCGCACTTACTTTAAGTTTAATAGCTTTATAACCTAAATCTTTTAAAACCGATAGCATGTAGTTAATATTTTCATCATGACCGCTGATAACAATTTGTCCTTCTACATTATCATTGGCGATCTGACATATTCCACCAACGCTAGAGAAATCTAATAATTCTTGTAACTCTTTCAAGCTTATTCCTATACATGCAGCCATTGACCCCTGCCCTTGTGGAGAGGCTTGTTGCATGGAAGTACCTCTTATATGTAGTAATTTTGCTGTATCCTCCAGCGATAAACTTTGAGCTCCACAGAGAGCGCTATATTCCCCAAGTGAATGCCCCGCTACGAATGATGAAAGTTCGTTTGTTTTTTTGCCTGATTGTTTTATAATGACCTTGAGTATTGCTATAGAGACTGCCATTAGGGCTGGTTGGGTGTTTTCGGTAAGGGTTAGCTCCTCGATTGAACCGTTAAAAATAATGTTGCTTAGGGGATAACTTAAAACTTCATCGACAATTTTGAAAACAGATTTTGCTTCATCGAAGTTATCATAGAAATCCTTTCCCATACCAACAATTTGAGAACCCTGTCCAGGAAAAATGAAAGCTCTATTCATAATAGGTAAAATATATTAAAGTTGTTTTAAAACATTATGAGAAATATCCGTAAACTGTCAATTATTTTAGTAATTACAATAAACTTGTGTTGTTGTCTCTATGGATTTGCCAACGGAAAAACTCCTGCACATAACGACTCTTATAAACAAGTTTTTGATTACATACAAACTAGCAATTGGGTAAACGCCGAAAACCTAGCAACTAAGTTGGGCGATAAAGCTTTACTTAAGATAGTTTTATCGCAAGGGTTTTTAGACTCAAGCTATACCAAAACCACTTTTCATGAGATAGTAAAATTTTTAAAAGAAAACCCTAAATGGCCACAAAATAATTTATTGAAAAGTAGAGCCGAGAACCTGCTAAACGAAACGGTAAGTGATACAGAAATATATAATTGGTTTAAAACTCATCGGCCGATTACTGGCTGCGGTTATAAATATTATGCTTTTGCCGCTGCCCAGATTTTAACTGACCCAAATAAACTCGCTCCTGTAATTAAAAAGGGGTGGATATACGGATCTTTTAGCCAAGAGCAACAGATTGATTTTTACAAGAAATTTAAAAAATTTCTTAATAAGAATGATAATATTAAAAGAATAGACAATTTAATCTGGAAAGGATCAACTACATTAGCTAAAAACTCCCTAAATTTAGTAGAAGCAGGGTATAAAAAAGCTTTTGAAGCTCATATGGCTTTTACTGATATGAAGAAAGAAACAAAACAGCTTTTTAGAAATGTTCCAAAAGAATATTACACACCAGGTTTAGTATATCAATACGTCAGTTCTAGAAAAAATGAATTGCCTAAAAGTACCGAAATTGCAAGTTTAATAAATGGCGTAAAACATTATGGGATGCATGGAGATGATTTTTGGAAAATTCAATGCTATCTAGCAAGAGAATATATTGAAAATAAACGTTTCAACGATGCCTATATCGTTGCTAGTGTACATTTTGCCGAAAGCTCAGCAAATATTAGTGATGCAGAATTTTTATCCGGGTGGTTGGCCCTTCGTTTTCTAAATAAACCACAGCTAGCTATCAAACATTTTAAAAAATTCGCTCAGGTAGTAAAAACTCCAATTAGTATATCAAGAGGGATGTATTGGTTAGGCAGAGCTTACGCAAAAAATGGCCAGCAAGAAGAGGCAAGAAAATTATATGAAAGAGCAGCTCACCAATTCGGCTATACATTTTATGGCCAGGTAGCAACTTTAGAAATTGGAGCAAATAAATTAAGATTACCGCCAAAAGTAACTAGTACTCATAAAAAAGATTATAATATAAAAAATAAGGATATATTAAGAGCAGCAAATCTAGTTAGTAAATACGGTAGCAGTAGCCTTGCTAAGGTTTATTTAGACGATTTAGTTAATTCTGCCGAGGAAGAACAAGAAGTATTAGCAATTGCCCTTGCAACTAAAACACCTAATGTCCATCATAAAGTGTGGTTATCACGAACTGCTATGCAGAAGCATGTATTTTTAGATCATTATTCATTTCCTGACCCTTATAAAATTGATCATCTGCCCACAGAAAAAGCTCTTACTTACAGCATCATCAGGCAAGAATCCAGTTTCGAGAAATCTGTTATTGCGCCGGATAAAGGAATGGGTTTAATGCAGCTTATGGAACCAACAGCTTGCGATACTGCTAAGAAACTAGCGATTAAATGTAATTTAAAAAATTTAACAAATGATGCCTACTACAATTTAACTTTAGGGAGTCATTATTTAGCTGATATGTTAAAGGAACATAAAAATTACTATATACTTGCTATTGCCGCTTACAATGCTGGCCCTCACCGAGTAAAAAAATGGCTAGATTTGTATGGTGACCTAAGAGAGTTTAAAGATTATCATCAAGCTATTGACTGGATTGAAAGTATACCTTTTTCTGTAACTAGAAACTACGTTCAAAGGGTTTTAGAAAATCTGCAAATATATAGAGCAATTTTAAACAAGGACGGTAAATTTAAATTAAAGCAAGACTTACTCGGCAATGTATAGAAGCGGAGAAATAATTACTGGAAATATTTAAATTTTAAATATACGCTTGAAATTAAAAACTGAACTAGATAATAGGAGGATTAAAATGAGCAAAATAAGAATAGGCGATAAAGCACCTGAATTTCTAGTGGAAATATCCCAGGATAAAAAAGTCAGTTTAGGAGATCTTAAAGGAAAATATGTTGTTTTATATTTCTATCCTAAAGATGATACACCGGGCTGTACACTTGAAGCAATCGATTTTAACGAATTGTTAAACGAATTTAATTTATTAAATACAGTTGTTTTAGGCATTTCCAGAGATGACTTAAAATCACACGGAAAGTTTAAGGATAAATATAACCTTAAATTCAACCTTGGTTCAGATATAGATGGCCAAACTTGTTCTAAATATTCTGTTTGGGTTGAAAAATCCATGTTTGGCAAAAAATATATGGGTGTCAATAGAGCTACTTTTTTAATTAACCAGGAAGGGGAAATAGCTCATATTTGGCCAAAAGTTTCAGTAGAAGGTCACGCCCGAGAAGTATTAGATAAAATCAGAAAGTTATCGGTTTAACTTTTAACAGGTATTTACTGATTTATTTCTATAGAAATAGGTAATAATCTTGGATTCGTTAAAATTTCCAATTTACCTTATATATAACCTTTTTATTGATTTTAGGAGGAACTTGTGAAATTAACTAAGCAATTTGTAGAGAAATTATTCAGAAACTTGGAAAATGGGCATCAGGATCAATTCTTTTCACAAGTTGCACCAAATGTGTTATGGGAGGTAATGGGTACCCATCCACTAGCTGGAGTTTATCATGGAAAGCAAGAGTTCCTTGATCATACCCTTTGTACGCTTAAAAAAACTTTTAAAGGGTGGTCCAGTGTTAAAGGTAAGTAACATTTTGATAGCCGAAGATACGCCAATAGTCATAGTGGAAATGGTTCAGCTATCTTATTCTATTAACGGTAGACCATTTAACAATACGTATTGCTGGCTAGTAAAATTTGAAAATGAGGTTATTGTCCACGTTAGAGCGTATTTAGATTCAGCCCTAGTACAAGCATTAGTGAACGAAAACCCTATCGAAGCTAAATGAGTAATTAGCTGAATGAATGTTTACATAAACAAGTTTTATATACTATTACCTTTTCTACTGGGATTTACCATTTTAAGCTAGAAAGCTACTTAAAGATCTCCAGGTGCCCGTCTTTTTCAGTTAAATGAATAGTATCGCCACTAGAGAATTTTCCAGCCAAAATGAGTTTTGCTAGATTATTTTGAACTTCTCGCTGAATAACTCTTTTTAAGGGTCTAGCGCCAAAGGCCGGATCATATCCTTTATCTGCTAGCCATTTAATAACTAGATCATCATATTTAAGGTCTATATGCTGAGCGGCCAAGACTTTCTTCAATATGCCCAGCTGGATTTTAACAATATCACCCATATGAGTTCTATTTAACCGGTGGAACAGAATAATTTCATCTAATCTATTTAAAAACTCGGGTCTAAATGCGTCATTTACATAATTCATTACTTGCCCGCGTAGGAGTTCCGTATCTTCTCCTTCTTTTTGATTAACTAATACTTCAGCCCCCAAGTTGGAAGTAAGAATAATCAAAGTATTCTTAAAATCTACTAAATTACCTTGACTATCGGTTAACCTTCCCTCATCCAAGATTTGGAGCATTATATTAAATATATCAGGGTGCGCTTTTTCTATCTCATCAAATAGAATTACCTGATATGGTCTTCTTCTAACACTTTCGGTCAGAGCACCGCCTTGCTCATAACCTACATATCCTGGAGGTGCACCAATTAATCTGGCAACAGCGTGTTTTTCCATATATTCCGACATATCGATTCGCAATATTGCTGATCTGTCATCAAATAAGAATTCTGCTAATGCTTTGGTAAGTTCTGTTTTTCCAACCCCAGTAGGCCCTAAAAAAAGAAATGATCCTAAAGGTTTTTCATGGTCACTAATCCCAGCTCTTGACCTACGTACAGCATCACTAACGGCAGCAATAGCTGCTTCCTGACCAATTACTGATTTCATTAAATGCGCCTCCATGGCAAGCAATTTATCTTTTTCGCTTGTAAGCATTGTATCAACAGGAATACCAGTGATTTTAGAAACAATAATGGCGATATCACTATCAGTAACTCTTTCTTTGAATAACTTGTTACTGCTAGCTGCCTCGGCGGTTTTAAGCTTATTAGATAGCTCTGGAATAATACCGTATTTTAGCTCACTAGCTTTGGCAAGATCACCGCTTCTTTCCGAACGTTCTAAATCAATTTTAGCATTTTCAAGTTCTTCCTTAATTTTTCGTGATACCTGTATTTGTGATTTTGCTGCTTGCCATTTGGAATTCATATCCAGAGATTTAGATTCCAGTTCTGCAAGTTCCCGCGATAAAGTAACGATCTTTTTTTGAGAATTTTCATCTTTTTCTTTTTTAAGAGCCGATAATTCTATCTTGATCTGGATTATCCGCCGATCAAGTTCATCCAATTCTTCAGGTTTACTGGATACTTCAATTTTTAGCCTGCTTGCTGCTTCATCAAGCAAATCTATCGCTTTATCCGGCAGGAATCGATCAGTAATATAGCGATTTGAAAGTGTTGCTGCTGCTATAATTGCACTATCTGCTATAGTTATTCCATGGTGTAGTTCATAACGGTCTTTAATACCACGAAGGATTGAGATAGTATCTTCAACACTAGGCTCTGAAACATATACCGCTTGAAAACGCCTCGCTAATGCGGCATCTTTTTCAATATATTTACGGTATTCGTCTAGTGTAGTTGCGCCAATACAATGTAACTCTCCTCTTGCTAGCATTGGTTTTAACAAGTTCGAAGCATCCATTGCTCCATCAGTCTTACCAGCCCCAACTAGTAAATGCAGTTCGTCGATAAACAGGATAATTTCGCCGCTTGCTTCCTTGATTTCATTAAGTACTGCTTTAAGGCGCTCTTCAAACTCACCACGATATTTAGCGCCGGCAATTAACGCTCCCATATCAAGCTCAATAATCTTGCAATTTGCTAGCGATTCCGGCACGTCCCGCATGTATATCCTCTGAGCTAATCCTTCAATTATAGCAGTCTTACCAACACCAGGCTCTCCGATTAGTACAGGATTATTTTTTGACCTTCTTGATAAAACTTGGATGGCACGTCTAATTTCTTCATCCCTACCGATAATTGGGTCAATTTTACCTTCAGAAGCAAGTTTAGTTACATCCCTTCCGTATTTAAGCAAGGCATCATAACTATTTTCGGCAGATTCTGAAGTAGCTGTTTTGCCTTTCCGTAAATCCATAATAGCTGCGGTTAATTTTTTTGAATCGATACCGGAGTTAGCTAAAATATTACCGGCTGATCCTTTGTCAAAAGATATTGCTTCAAATATCTTTTCTATAGTGGTAAAGCTATCTTTATTATCTTTTGAAAGGCTAATAGCTTTTTCAAGGACTTTTAATCCTTCCGAAGATAATGTAACCTGCCCACCACTTCCGTGAACCTGGACCTGAGGAATTGATTCTAATTCCTTATCTACTCTCAGCTTGACTAAAGATATATCCACTCCAAGCTTGTTAATTAAATTTACGATAATACCGCTTTCTTCCTGCAGTAAGCAGGATAGTAAATGTAGAGGTAATATTTGCTGATGATTATACTTTGCAGCCAATAACTGGGAGGCAGAAATTATATTTCTTGCTGCTACTGTAAATTTTTCGATATTCATAACATTACCTCTTTATTAACTTCCACAACATCTATATAAGGTTGAAATCTCAAAAATCAATAAGATACTAGCGTGAAACCGCAACCCTACTTGGTAATTATTAGTTCTTAAAATCTCGCACAACTGTGCAATTTTTGGCCTACCCCAATTATGTTCAATATTGTTAAAATATGCAAATATTATACTTTTCTGATTTTTATTTATTGATTAAATAATGAGCACTGTTGACGAATTTCCTTTTTTACTTTTTTGCAGGTATTACAACTTGGGAACTATCCACAGAGAGTGTGGATAACTATGTTAATAATGTGTTATATTAGTGCACAAATTCCAGTAACTACCTAGCAAAGTTATAGGCTGATTAAAAAATGAGCGTTACCTTGAAACAGGCATCACTCCAATAAAATAAAAAAATATTACGCAATTAATATATAAATATTCAATAATGAACTTGAATTTGTGTATAACTTTAGCTGTCTGCTGCTCTATAAGTAATATACCTACAGAAATTGGAAGGGTCGGAAGACACTTAAGTATGTACTAAAAAGAGAGGAATGAATTTTAATAAAATTAATTATTATAAGATTTTTCAGTAGCTTTAAAAATTTGAAAATAAGAATTATTACCAATATAGCTTACAAAACAATTGGTACCTCTGGCCGGATTTGAACCGGCACACTCCAGGAGCAACAGATTTTGAGTCTGTCGTGTCTACCAATTCCACCACAGAGGCACAAGGATTTTAGATATATGAGTATTTAAGGTAAGTAGACTATAGATCTAACTAGGTGTTGTCAATTTAAAAGCTGTTTCTCCTAAAACTGTTATTTATTAGCAAATCTGTTTGCACCACGAAGCCTAGGAGATTGAACTTCTTAAAAGTTATTTTATAAACATTATTTACTGCTAAAAAAGTAAAAAATAATTAAGGCTAAAATTGCTAAAGCTTGAAAAACCACCCTTAGTGTCATTAGCTTAGTGCCAAATTTTTTGCTGATTTTATCTCCTCCCGCCATTGACAATACGCCTAGTAGCAAAATCATCATGGTAATAACGATGAATAAAAAAAGAAGGTAGCTCATAATACTTTGTATAATTAATTTGGTTATTACGTAATACCAAAAGTGGTTTTATCCTAAATTTTCGGAATACTCGACTTTAAAAGGAATATTTAGATGTTTAAGCAAGGCAAAATTTATCTTACTTTTTATAAAATTAGCTTCTTTCATTAATTTTGAGTTACAGGTGAATTTTAAGAAAAACTGATCTTCTAATTCAGAAATTTTGGTTAAATAGATTTCCGGCGCAATTGAAGAAACTGCAAAATCTAGCTCGTTGCTAATGCGACGTAATTGCTCAGTAATCAAATCATAGTCGATCTGCAAGCCATCTTTTTTTATTATATTGATGTATATACAGTAACTAATATTATCACTACCAGACCACTTAGAAAACTTATTCTGCATTAGTATCGTGTTAGGTACTAAAACGTCTCCCCCAGTAAAACTATTAACAGTTATGCACCTAGTCCCTATTGATTTTACTCTGCCGATAGCGCCTTGAATCTCCACAATATCACCAATTTTTATAGGTTTCTCTACTATAATAATCATGGTATTTACCAGATTATTTACAAGCCCTTGAGCACCCAGGCCAATACCAATTGCAAAAGCACCCCCAATGAAGGCAAATATAGCAAGCGGAATATTTGCAACCTGTAAGGCAAGAAGAATCGTAATGCCCAAAAATACAAGTGATAAAAGCCGTTCTATGGTATAAACTAAGTCTTGGTCATCATCCAATTTCTTTGATATTACCGGTATAATTAGTTTAAGGAGTTTTTTGGAAAGGTTGATACCAATAAGTAATATTAGCAAAGCTACTACTATATTACTAACCTTTATGTCATTTCCGGAAATATTAACCAACCCGTATTGCCACATCTCATGAAAAATTGATGAATCAACTTGGGATGAAGAAAGTAAACTTGTCATAATATTTTATATTTTTAAGAATATTATAATAAGTAGTATAATATTAAGAAATACAACAACACAAACCTTATTATATAAATAAAATATAGCAAAAAAATTTATCTCCAACTACTATAAACACTAGTATCAATATTTGGGGTTGACAATTATGGTGTTTTTGATTAGATTTGACCATCAATCATTGCAAAAGCAATCATCTGTTAAATGTTAATTAGTATTATTAATTATTATGAAACGTACATTTCAGCCTAGTAAGCTAGTAAGGAAAAGAAGACATGGTTTTAGGTCAAGAATGGCAACCGTAGGCGGAAGATTAGTTATAAAAAACCGTAGAGCAAAAGGAAGAAAAAAGTTAACCGCCTAATTCAAAAGTTGTGCCTCTTTATTCGTTAAGAAATCAAAAAAAATTTGACCTTGTTAATTTGCACGGTAAAAAAGTATCTAGCCCATATTTTATGGTAGTGATTGCTCAGAATTTTAGCTTGATTCAAACAGATAGCCAGAATCCTACCTTTTTAGGAATGAAAGTTAGTAAAAAAATTTCTAAAAAAGCATATATTAGAAACAAAATCAAGCGGCGAATAAGACATTTAACGAGATTAATGCTGAAAGAGTGTGACCTGAACCTCTCGAAAGTAGCTATAATTTTTATACCATACAAAAATTTTGATTTGGTAGAGTTTGCCAAATTATCACTTGAATTTAAGAGCGTCTTACAAAAAACTATAAAGAAAAAAATAACCCCTATATAGCCAATTAATTAGCATTTGGCGAAGGTGTGATTTATAAACTTTTGCTCAATCATTCCTAGTACCACATACCGCTGAATTGGCTATAACTTTCCTCATATATCAAGATTTACTACATTCAAAGCGTTTGCATTAATAAAATCCTTTCTTGGTTCAACAACACTGCCCATTAAAGTAGAAATTATCTCTTCTGCTCCGTCAATATCACTAACTTTTACTTGGAGCAAAGTCCTTTTCGAATGGTCAAGAGTAGTTTCCCATAACTGCTCTGCATTCATTTCACCAAGCCCCTTAAACCTCTGAATCCCTAGGCCCTTCTTACCGTTTTCTGTTATAATTTCAAGCATTTTACTTGGTAAGAAAAGTTTATATTCAATTGATTTAACGATTAGAAGACAATGTCCATTAAAATAATTAGATATCGATTCCCCAATTCTAGCAAGACTTATAAATTCCGGAGCTTCGAGCTGTTGTTTATAAAGTATTTTAGCATTTTTAACCCCCCGCACAAACCTAAAAAACTCTATTGATTCGCTAAAAATATTTACTTGCCAATCTGTTTTATCAGGTTCAGAGACACCAGGATTTAATATAGAAATCGCTTTCATAATTTCATTTTCCTTAAGGCTATTGAAAGACTCCACTTTGAGTAAATTATTGACAGCTAGACATTCAGCAATAGCAGGATCAAATTTTTTCGAAACATGATTTAGAGTGGCTGTAAACAAAGCTGCTTGATTTATGATATTAATTAAACTTTCACCGGTTATTTCCTTGCCGTTTTTAATTTTTAAATGGGTATCATTAACAGTACAATTGATCAAATATTCCTGAAGCGCCTGTTCATTTTTTAAATATGTCTCGCTTGCTCCTTTCTTTACCTTATAAAGTGGCGGTTGGGCAATATATAAATAACCTTTTTCTATTATCAAGCGCATATGCCTATAGAAAAAAGTAAGTAATAAAGTTCTGATATGCGAGCCATCAACATCAGCATCTGTCATGATAACAATTTTATGATAACGCAGTTTTTCTATATTAAAATCCTGAATCCCAATACCAGCTCCAAGTGCAGTAATTAAAGTTCCGACTTGTTCGGAGGCCAGCATTTTGTCAAATCTAGCTCTTTCAACATTTAGTATTTTACCACGCAGAGGTAGAATAGCTTGTGTTTTTCGATCCCTTCCTTGTTTTGCAGTACCCCCAGCAGAATCTCCCTCAACTATAAAGATCTCAGACTTAGCTGGGTCTTTTTCTTGGCAATCAGCTAATTTCCCAGGTAGATTAGAGACTTCAAGAGCTGATTTTCTTCTAGTTAGTTCCCTTGCCTTCTTTGCTGCTTCTCTTGCAGTTGCTGCTTCCACTATCTTGTTAATGATCAGTTTTGCCTCAACTGGATGTTCCTCAAACCACTCTAATAATTTACTATATATAGCATTTTCGACTACTGGTCTAACTTCTGAAGAAACTAATTTATCTTTTGTTTGTGAAGAAAATTTAGGATCAGGTATTTTAACAGATAGTATACAAGAAAGACCTTCCCTTGCATCATCCCCGGTGAAATTTACTTTAGTTTTCTTAGCAATCCCACTTTGCTCAAGATAACTATTTACCATTCTAGTTAAAGCTGCTTTAAAGGCAATTAAATGTGTACCCCCATCACGCTGGCGTATATTATTGGTAAAACACAAGATATTCTCATGGTAGGAATCGTTCCACTGCATTGCGCATTCAAAGCTTATACCTTTTTCATCGTTATGTGCAACAAGAGAAATAGCAGGATGGAGAGCTATCTTGCTTCTATCAACATATTTGACGTATGCTTCTATCCCGCCAGTAAAATAGAATTCCAGCTCTTTCTTTTCGTCATACCTATTGTCGATTAGAATTATTCTGACGCTTGAATTCAAGAAAGCAAGCTCCTTAATCCTATGTTCAAGGGTAGCAAAATTAAATTCAATATTAGTAAAAATGCTAATGGAAGGCATAAAGGTAACTTCTGTACCCTTTTTTCCAATTGCATCTCCTACTACTGCTAGCGGGCTTTCAGAGTCTCCGTTTGCAAATCTAATAAAATGCTCTTTCTGGTTACGCCAAATACGAAGCTCTAGCCAATCGGATAAGGCATTGACTACAGAAATGCCCACTCCGTGTAATCCACCTGAAACCTTATATGAATTCTGATCAAATTTTCCCCCAGCATGAAGTTGGGTCATTATAACTTCTGCAGCAGAAATTCCTTCCCCTTCATGAATGTCAACAGGTATACCACGGCCATTATCCCTCACAGTTACCGAACCGTTCTTATTAAGCATTACTTCCACCCGATCGCAATACCCGGCTAAAGCTTCATCGATAGCATTATCAACTGCTTCATATACCATATGGTGCAATCCTGATCCATCATCAGTATCGCCTATATACATTCCTGGTCTTTTTCTTACTGCTTCTAACCCCTTTAGTACTTTAATTGAATCAGCTGCATATTCTTGGTAAAGGTGTGTTCCAATTTCTTCGATATTGACTTTTTGTTCCGAGTTTGACATAACTATCTTTAAAATGATGAAAAATAAACACTTAAAGCGCAAAAGTTTCTTACTAAAACCGTGCCTACGGATAATATAACATTGTGTTCTATTTTAAAAGTAAAACTTAAAGCAATAATTATCATATAAGGTATAAAAGCCATGGAGTCACCAGTTTTCAAGCATATTTCTAAGGTGTTAAACGATTACGATTTATTTTTATTTGATTTATGGGGAGTAGTTGTTGAAAATGATAAATTATACCCTGGTGTGGTAGAATCTATAAATAGCATTTTAGCGCAAAAGCAAGGATTTTTTGTATCAAACGTACCAAGGCCAGCCTTTATTATGAAAGATAGGTTAGCAAAATGGGGTTTAAAGGCGACGGAAGAAATGATCATCACTTCCGGAGATATTGCTAGAAAATTGATCACAGAAGAAGCAATTAAACTAGAAAAAGATAAGCTAACAATATATCACCTCGGGAGTGATCAGAACGATGATATATTGCGTAAACTTAACCATAGTATTACTGATGATTACACAAAAGCTGATGTTTTCCTTTTAACTTTGTATCGAGATGAAAATCAAAACATTAAAGAATTTGACAATGTATTAAAAGACGTTGCTAAACTGCCAAACCTGCTTAAGATATGTGCCAATCCAGATATATCAATTCCGAAAGGAGGTATAACCAGATACTGCGCTGGATATTTCGCACGCATTATAGAAGAAAATGGGGGACAAGTTGTATATACCGGTAAACCTAAAGACGTTATGTACCAGCATATTTTTAAGGTATCAGGTGCAATTCCAAAAAACCGAATTTTAATGGTAGGGGACACTTTTGAAACTGATATTCTCGGAGCCCAGAACTCAGGAATAGATTCTGCTTTAGTGCTAACCGGCAATACGCACAAATACCACTCCATCTACGAATCTCTGGATGATAAAGTTTCTGTCCTTGGGAAAAAAGCTAAAGAATTTAAAATATTTCCTACATTTATTACTGAATTAACTTAAATTACAAGCTATGCTAGGAAAAGAGCTTACCTTAAAATCAGAAAAGGAGTCCGAGAACCTTGCAATAAAAATAGCTGCACAAATAAAGAAAGGTTCTATTATCACTTTTAGTGGTGGACTTGGCGTCGGAAAAACTTTTCTATGCCGCCATATAATTAAATATTTATGTGGGGAAGATGTTAAAGTTGTTAGCCCAACTTTTAATCTATTACAAATTTATCCAACTAAAAATTTTGAAATTTACCATTTCGACTTGTATAGACTAGAACATTTGGAAGAAATATACGAACTGGGTATAGAAGAAGCATTTTCTGGTAATCATGTATGCTTAATTGAATGGCCAGAAATTATTAGCAGTATTTTGCCTCCAAATACGATTTCAATAAAAATATCTATAAATAGTAACAATAACCGTTTGGTTTCTATCTATAAGATTTAAATAAAAAACCATTTTTAAAGCAGTAGTTTATATTTTTATTTTTTCCCATCTATTATGAAACCAGAACCACTGGGAAGGGTTTTCTTTAATCCATTTCTCCAGTGTTTGATTAATAAGCAGCATTATATTGTACACATCATTTTCTTTACTGCCAGTAGGCTGATATTTTATCTCCGGATGGAGAATAGCTTTAAAATTGCTTTCCTTAATGCGGATTAATTGACAGGGTATAATCGGATAATTATATTGTAAACTCAGCTTGGCAATAGCATTTGCCGTCATCGCTGGCCTGCCAAAAAAGGGTACTTCAATACCATCATTCATTTTCTGATCAACAAGCATAGCAATCGAGTAGCCGTTTTTTATGGCCCGCACCAAACCTTTAGCCCCAGTTGGTCCTTTAGCTATCATAAGTACATTTGGATTTTTGCTACGGGTTCGAAGAATTTCCCTGTCGACATAAGAGTTATTTGCTTTTCGGTAAATAATGGCAAATTTGGGGTAAATATCGGTTATATGTCTTATAACAAAATCCCAATTAGCCTGATGAGCTAAAAAAAGTAAAAATGGTTTTTTAGCCTGCTGATAACTTTTTACATTTTCTATGCCCTCCATAGTAAACATGGACTTCATTTCCTGATCAGACAATTCGTTAATAAAAGGAAATTCACCGATATATTTACCAAAATTATCCCATATTTGAGGAATAATTTTTTTGATGTCAAATTCCTCTCCAAATACCTTATCTAAATTTCGTTCTGCTATTTTAGTAACTCTCATATATGGACCTAAGAATCTGGCTGTCCAACTGCAAAAAGCTACTGAATTCTTAAAACCTATTATTTTCATGGTTTTTATAAACATTTTTAAAAAAACATATTCAATAAAATGTTTAATTTTTTTGGAATAATTTTTCATATACTAAATCTATACATTTCTGCTCATTTTCAAACTCAAGGCCGACTCTAGCACATATTACCAGCTCTTTGTATTTATTAGCTAATTTAACGTAATCTTTTTCTGTGGTAATTAAAGACGCATTATTTAACTTTGCTAAATCTATTAACTTTTTTACCTCCTCATCAGAATAATTATGATGATCTCCAAATGACATGTATTGTTTAATTTTTAAGTTATTCTCTAATAATAACGAATAAAATTTTTCTGGATTACCAATGCCGGCAAAAGCAATATATTCAATATCTTTATCTAGATTTTCTTTTAATTTAATAGCAGCTGCAAAATACGGTTTTTGACTTAAAGAAATATTACCAATTAGGCTAGAATCTTTACATTTATTATTACCGATCATAAAAATTAAATCAGATTTTGCTAAACCAGATTTTAAGCTTTCTCTTAACGGCCCCGCAGGAAAAATTCTGTTGTTTCCTATCCCATTTAGCGAGTCAATAGTTAGTATTTGTAAATTTTTTTGTAAAACTGGATTTTGCATACCATCATCTAAAATCACTATTTCCGGATTCATCTGCTGAATCAATGGAAGAGCATAGTTAATTTTTTTTGCAGCTATTACAGAACCGTATTTCCGCAGCATTACTGATTCATCTCCTACTTCTTTTGCAGTATCGGTTTTTTCAACTAATTTTACTTTCGCAAGGCGCGATTTATAAGCTTTAGTAACAATTACAAATGAAATGTTTTTTTGAATAAGCTTTTGCGCTAACCATGCTACAATTTGAGTTTTACCACTTCCTCCTAATGTTATATTACCCACACAAATTATTTTTTGAGGCAATACTATCTTTTTGGTAGTCTGAGTTCTTACAAAACCAAGGAATATATATATATATGAAAAAAATATCATTATAGAGGAAAGCCAGGTTTTTTTAGACCAAAAATTAGGGTATTTTAAATTAATCATTAAAAAAAATGTCTATCTGTTGAAGGTAATTACCTAAAATTTTTTGTTTAGATTTCACATACTTCTTTGCATTATCGGAATATTCTTGGCAGATTTTCTGGTTTTTATCTTCCATAAAAAATAGAATCTGATTTTTTAATTCCTCGGAAGTATTAATCTGTATACAAGCCTTATTTTCAAGCATTTCGTTAGTTATATTTTGAAAATTACCCATATTCGGACCTACAATAATAACATTCTCAAAATATGCAGGCTCTAGCAAATTATGACCTGCTATCCGACTTTTCATTTTAAAAGAACCCCCAATAAAAGCAATCTCAGCAAGGCTATAAAATAATCCTACCTCACCAAAACTATTCACAATATAAAGGTCATTTTTTAGAATATTATTTTTGGTTTTATGTGATCGTAGGCTATATTTTAGCCCTAGCTTATTACACATTAAACCGACATAACTCGCCCTTTCCGGATGCCTTAAAATAATAATCGGATAAAACTTATCTATTTTTTCTTCCTTAAACTGGTAAATTATATCTAATAATACTGCCTCATCTTCTTCATGGGTACTAGCTGCAACAAAAATTTTTCTATCCTTAAATAATTCTTGTAGATAAGCTAGTTCTTTTTTATTTACTTCTAATTCCTGATTAGAAAATTTTATGTTACCTAAATTCTCAGCTTTATTACAACCAAGTGATTGGTATTTTTCTAAATCGACCTTGCTTTGAACTCCAATATAAGAAAAGGAGTCAGTTAATAACTTAAATATTTTAGGAAATTTTTGCCAAATCTGAAAAGATTTATCAGATAATCTACCATTTAAAAGTATTAATTTACATTTTTTAGCTCCAAAAGTAACTAATACTGGCCAAATATCAGATTCAACAAATATCCCAACAGTAGGTCTCCAATATTGGTAAAATTTTCTTATGGTAAAAATATTATCAAGTGGAGTAAATTCATGATATACGCCTGGAGGTAGCCATTTATTTATAAGGTTTGCGGACGATAATGTGCCCGTTGTAATTAAAAAATCAGTATTTTGGTACTTTTTTTTTAGCTGATTTACAAGATTAATTGCGATCATGGATTCCCCAACACTGGCAGCATGAATCCAAATTAATTTCTCTCTGTTTCTTTTTGTGCTGTATAAAGTAAATCTACTTCTTAAAGATCTTATATTTTCTTTCCCTTTTATTGCCCTAATCAAAAGTATTATAATATAAAAAGGAAAAAGAATAACAGTCAGCAAATTATATAGCAAAATAATACTCATTTTGTTTTTTAATTAAAATCTTGCGATTGCCCTCCTCATGAGACTTCACATTAAGTTTTGAAATTTAATTGATCTGCAGCAATAAAATTGGTTCTACAAATCTATAAGTACTTTTCGTTTTAAATTACAAAATCAGTATCACTCATTAATATTATTTTGCGACTTACTAGAACCACTTAAGAAACTGCGCATTTTTTTAGATCGTGTTGGATGTTTTAGTTTACGCAGAGCTTTCGCCTCAATTTGTCTTATTCTTTCTCTAGTGACGTGAAACTGCTGTCCAACTTCTTCTAAAGTATGATCGGTATTCATACCAATACCAAACCTCATTCTAAGAACTCTTTCCTCACGAGGGGTAAGGCTAGACAGAATTCGGGTAGTGGTTTCTCGTAAATTTGACTGAATTGCGGCATCAATAGGTAAAATAGCATTTTTATCTTCAATAAAGTCGCCAAGATAACTTCCATCCTCATCTCCAACAGGATTTTCTAAACTTACAGGCTCTTTTGCAATTTTCATTACCTTTCTTACTTTATCAACAGGCATGGAAAGGCGGTTTGCAATTTCAGCGGGTGTTGGTTCGTACCCTAGTTCACTTAGCATTTGCCTAGATGTACGAATAATTTTATTAATTGTTTCGATCATATGAACAGGAATACGGATTGTACGTGCTTGATCAGCAATAGATCTAGTAATAGCCTGCCGTATCCACCAAGTAGCATAAGTAGAAAATTTAAAGCCCCTGCTGTATTCAAATTTATCTACAGCTTTCATTAAGCCAATATTTCCCTCTTGAATAAGATCTAAAAACTGCAACCCTCGGTTAGCATATTTTTTTGCAATCGAAATAACAAGCCTTAAATTCGCTTCGATCATTTCTTTTTTAGCTCTGCTTGACTGTCTTTCGCCCTTCTGGATAGAATTAACTATTCTTTTAAATTCAAAAATTGGTAAGCCAATAACTGACTCTTCTTTTTTTAATTCAGAAATTGTGTTATCAACAGCTGCAACTTCTTCATGAATAAACTTTTTCCAAGCAATTTCCTTTTTCTTCTGAATTTTTTCTTTCCAGCTATTATCAATTACTGAACCTATATACTCTTTTAGGAAATTTTGGCGTTTAACCCCGTGCTTCTCTGCTAGTTTTAGCAATTCAGTTTCTTTTGCTACTAACTTCTTATTTGTTTCATATATATCTACCAGAATTTCTTCAATACGTTTGGTATTAAAATGTATAGATGAGATTTCTTCGGTCAATTCAATAAGAGCGTTTTTGTATTTTTTGTTCGAAGCAAGAGAAGAAGTTTGTTTTTTTACTAAATAATGAGTTTTTGTTTCAGAAAGTAATTTATCGCAAATCTTTGCTATCCGCTCCATCTTGTCTAATATATTCGGTAACAACTCAGCTTCCATAGCTGAAATAGAAAGAGAAGATACCTCTTCCGAATCATTATCACCATCAGCGTCGGTATCGGTTAAGTCTCCCTCATTTTCATCGTTTTTATTGTCGGTACTACTGACAATCGCTGTATCATCCTCTATATTTGCTTCGAGGTCAATTAAATCACGCAAAGCAATTTTTTCATTAACCAAATCCTCGTACAATTTGATGAATTTCTTCATCGCCGTAGGGCTTTCACAAAGGGAGTGAAGCATCAATTTTTTTCCTTCATCAATGCGTTTTGCTATCTCTATTTCATTTTCGCGTGAGAGAAGTTCTACTCCTCCCATATCACGGAGATAAAGCCTGACAGTATCATCGGTAGAACCTAGGTTTTCTGAGCTAGCATCATCCTCTTCTTCACTATCAATAGCCGAACTGGAAATATTGAGCTCTTCGCTAACGTTAATATCAAGCTTTATATCGTCATTATTATCGTCGTCAATAATATCGATACCCGCTTCTGAAAACTTGGATATAGCATTTTCCAGATCATCAACAGAAAGTTTCTTATTTGCGGCAATAGATTTGTTGATCTGGTTGTAGGTTACAAAACCTTTCTTTTTGCTTTCAACTACTAAGTTATCAACTTTTTTAAAATCATTGTTCTTGAGTTTTTCAACTGGATTTGTCTTTTCTTTATTCATATTTTTGTTATGATAATAATTAGAAAATTGCCTTAGTTTATAAAAAATTCACTTAACTTACTGAGTTGTTTAGAAGTTTCCTGAATCTCTTTCAAATAAGAAGGCGCTTTGAGCCTAACCTCTTCTTTATTACTATTTATTATATTAATGTATTCTTGTTTTAGCGATAATAAATAGTATTTTTTACTTAATAAATCAAAAATTAGCTCACAATTTGCTTTATTTTTTTCAATAAAAATTGTATCTAGAAAAATTTTCTTGGGATCAGATAATACTAAAAAACTGTTGTAAAATCCAGTTTTTTCTGCAAGTTCTTTGGTCTTGTTCTCATTAATATCGTCATACATATCTATTTGACTAATATACCATTCTTTGAATTCGTTAAAATCAGGAGAGGATAGAGTTAAATCTGCTACAAATTCTCTAATTCTGGCAATTTTTAGCAGACCAGGGAACTTTATAATAAAACTGCATAAAGATAATTCAAGCACTTCCATTTCGGTGTATTCCTTATCACCATTACTTCCAATATACGTCTTATTATTTTTCTTTAACCCATTGCGTGCTCCTTTCTTATTATAAAGCTTCTGCCACATCTGTTCCTTGAAATAGCGCCGAAAATTAGCGGACAGCACCTTGTCTTTTATCTGTAAGCATACAGTGTCTAATGTATTCTCTAAAACAGCTTTAGATTCCGCAGAGGAAAAAATTTTCCCTCCATATTCGCTCAACCAAATAGCTTCTGATAAATTGATTCTTTCTGCAAGTAGTTTATTAAATAATTCAATACCCTCGGATTTAATAACTTCATCTGGATCTTTGGAATTCGGTAGTATTACGAAAGAAATTTTTTTATCGTAAGCAATCATCGGCAGCGCTATATCGATTAATCTGCGGCTTGCTCTTTGTCCTGCATTGTCCCCATCAAGGCAAATTATAATTTCCTCACCCGATCGCCACAATTTTTGCAGATGCTTTTCCGTTACCGACGTACCAAGGCTCGCAATAGCTTCATTTATTCCAGCCTGGTGTAAAGCAATTACATCCATATAACCTTCGACTACAATTGAGTAATTTTTTTTATAAGACGCACTGATTGCGGTGTTTTCTCCATACATTGTCTCGCTTTTTTTAAACACTAAAGTTTCTGGAGAATTTATATATTTGGGCATGCCATCCCCAATCACCCTTCCCCCGAATCCTACAATTCTATTATAGGTATTTCTAATAGGAAAGATTATTCTATTATTAAATACCTCATAAATTTTACCATCTTCTTTCTTGCCCACTAAGCCTGAGCTTAATAAAATTTTCAGGGGGATAGATTTTTTTTCAAAATACTTAATTAAAAGCCCTTTTCCCGGCGCATAACCTATAGAAAATTGTTCTTTGATATTTTTATTGATACCGCGGGCTAGTAAATATCCTTCAACTTCTTTATTGATCTGGTCAGTAAAGTAAGCTGAGGCTAATTCCAAGACATTATATATTTGATCTGCTTCATCATATTCCTTTTGTTGATCAGCAGACATTTTAGGTAACTCGATAGAATTTTCTTGAGCTATTTTTATTGCAGCTTCTTTATAACTAAGCCCTGTAGTTTCGGCTACAAATTTAATGATGTCTCCATGTACACCGCAACCAAAACAGTGGTAAAATCTTTTTGCGTCATTAACGGTAAAAGAAGGGGTTTTTTCAGAATGGAATGGGCATATCCCTAAATATTCATTACCTTTTTTAGTTAAAGAAACCTTTTGCTTTACTATAT
Source organism: Candidatus Megaera polyxenophila (assembly GCA_037101405.1). NCBI lineage: Bacteria > Pseudomonadati > Pseudomonadota > Alphaproteobacteria > Rickettsiales > Rickettsiaceae > Candidatus Megaera > Candidatus Megaera polyxenophila. The sequence goes on from AP017964.1 coordinate 686,778, forward strand.
CGGAGGTTCTTATTTGTTCTCTTAGGTAATTGTAAAACTCCACAGGAATTATCATAAATTTAAAAAATTAAATTTAAAATTACTGTTGTTAAACAATAACAAACAGGAATGGATAAATTGTCATTAATTTTTATTTGACCAGCATAAAATTCAGCTAATGTGGCCATAAGAGAACTAAAAATTATGATAATAAAACTTGTAGGGTGACTGACAAAAAAATAGATTACTGTGCTAATAAAAACGCTGGAAATAAAAAACGCACCAGCGCCCACTAAGGATTTGCCATTTTTTAGCGGCATTCCATATTTCATGCCTACTAATGCTGCAATACAATCAGATATGATCAGGATGAGCCACGAAGTAATTACTAGACCTTTAGAAAAAAATAAACAACTTATTAAAAGCCCCAGAGCCATATAACTTGCTCCGCTAAGCTTGTAGAAACCAGTTCTTTCTTTATTTCTAAGAAATTTGCTAAAAAATTTATCAACTACCTCTTTAATTTTCTGATTATGATTCCTAGATATATCAGCATAGAGTGTAAACCCAGTAAGTATTAACAGTAATACGTTCATACTTGTTTTAGGAATAAACGAATAAACTAAAGGAAATATTAACCCGTATAAATGAAAAATTTTTCGCCTGATTTCAAAATTAAGATTTTCATTTTGCATAAAATTTTTAGCTAATTTGACAAACGCAATTAGTCTAAATATACTTCAAATCTTAACTTAAACAAGACATAATTATGGTCAAATTCCCTATCACTAAAAAAGGCTTCGAACTCCTAGAAAAAGAAATTAAACATTTGAAGCACGTTGAAAGGCCTACAATTATTGAGGCTATTTCAACAGCACGGGATTTTGGTGATTTATCGGAAAATGCGGAGTATCACGCAGCACGAGAAAAACAGAGTTTTGTTGAAGGGCGGATTTTAGATTTAGAGGATAAACTCTCAAGAGCCGAAATTATTGATATTTCTAAACTATCAAAAGAAAGTATAAAATTTGGCGCTACTGTCAAATTAGTGGATGAAGATACAGAAGAAGAAGTAACATACATAATAGTTGGAGAGTATGAGGCTGATATTACTAAGAAACGAGTCTCGATCCAATCTCCAATTGCAAAAGGACTTATTGGCAAATCTGTAGGAGATATTGTAGAAATAACAACTCCTAAGGGAAATAAAGTGTTTGAAATATTAGAAATTTCATATCCGGACATAGATTTAGGTTAAGTATTTTTTTCTTAATTTTTGAAATAAGTTATGCTATAATAAATTTCATTGAAGTTAGAGGTATTATATGTCTAATATAAATTTGCCTGTTATTTCTTCTAGTTCTGGATTTAACAAGTATTTGCAAGAAATAAACAATATACCTTCTCTGACAAAAGAAGAAGAGTTTTTGCTTGCTAAGAATTATCTTGAAAATAATGATCTTGAAGCAGCTCATAGGCTTGTACTTAGCCACTTGAAACTAGTTGTAAAAATAGCCATTAAATATAAAAATTATGGTCTACCGTTACCTGAGCTTGTATCGGAAGGAAACATTGGTTTAATGCAAGCAGTAAAAAAATATGATCATAAACTTGGCTTCAGACTCTCTACTTATGCTATGTGGTGGATAAAAGCTTCTATCCAGGAGTATGTACTTAAATCATGGTCACTTGTAAAGATTGGGACAACCTCAGCACAAAAAAAATTATTTTTTAGCCTTGGTAAGATTAAACATCGTATAATTAATACTTATGCACGGGCTATTAATGATCAAGATTATCAAGAGATGGCAGATGAGCTTGGTGTGTCTCTTAAGGAAGTAGTAGAAATGGATCAACGTATGGCAGGTCCTGATATTTCACTGAATCGTTCCGCAAATCGTGAAGACGAAAATGCCGAGATAATTGAATTTTTACCGGAACAGAAACCAAATCAAGAAATATCTTTACTGCAAAAACAAGATATAGAAAACAAAAAACTGGTATTAGCCGAGGCTATGCAAGTTTTAAATGAAAGGGAGGTTAAGATTCTAACTGCTAGAAAGCTTAATTATTCACCTGAAACACTTGATAGCTTAAGCATGGAATATAACATTTCAAAAGAACGTGTAAGGCAGATAGAAACTAGAGCATTCGAAAAACTGCAAAATTATGTACTAGCTAGAGTTTCTAGAGACGGTCAACTAGAAAAAGCCATATCAGGGTGATCTTACCCCCATATAAAGAATTCTGTTTCTTGGTTGAAGCTATTAGTGGAGGCTGACCTAACTATTAAATTTGGTTTTAGATAGTAACAATTGGTTTAGCAGTTTTTTCTATAAAAATAATTTTTAGAGTGGTCTTTTCTAAAAATTATGTTACAATGCCTATACTAATAAAAGCAATACCTAGATTATTAAATATTATGATAAAGCGAAAACATTTTTAGTTTAATTATCTGCCGCTCAAAGCTGAGCTTTTTAAATTTTTCTAGAATTTGTTTTTATTGTTTTATTATGTACCAACCTTTTATAACCTTCCTTACTTATCTCCTCCTTACTCTTAAGTTGTTGATGGCACGAAAACGTCCTTGATAATTTTTAAACCAATTACTTAAAAAACATCAAAATTAACTTAAAAACAAAATTATTATGGACTATTTATTTGACATCATTGCCGCATTAAGTTCTTTATACTGGAGTTATATAGGTTGGGCAGTAATCTGCGCTGCGGGATTTTATCTTACTATAATATCTAGAGGCTTCCAATTCCGTGCTATTGGCAATTTCAAAAAAAATATAAAGGATATTTTACAAGAAGGTGGTAATAAGGCTAATACTGGCATTCATCCAATAAAACTTTACTTTGCCTCTGTAGGAGGAATGGTAGGACTTGGAAATATTATCGTCATAAGTACTGCCCTCATGATTGGCGGCCCGGGAAGTATCTTTTGGACTATAATAGCTTCAATCTGTGGCATGTTAATAAAATATTCAGAAATATATTTGGGAGTAAAACATCGTCAGCCAAATAAAAATGGAGGATTTGACGGTGGTCCTATGTATTACCTGCGTGACGCTTTTAAAAATAACTATGTACCATGTATTGCGGCTTTTCTTATATGTTTATACGGTGTAGAAACTTATCAGTTTTTAGTACTAGTAGACAGAATTGAGCATAGTTTTGAATTAAATAGAATGGCCGTAATTTTAGGACTATTAGCATTAGTTTTATATAGTTCTATTGGCGGCATAAAAAGGCTAGCTAGCATATGCACTATAATAATGCCTATATTTATGCTTGTTTATGTTTTTGTAGCTTTATACATTATTGTTAGTAATATACATATTTTGCCAGAATTTTTTGCTACCGTCATTACTTCTGCTTTTACTGGACATGCTCCAATAGGAGGTTTTGTCGGCAGTAGTATGATCTTAGCCACATACCATGGCATGTCCAAAACCGTTTATTCCGGAGATATTGGTATCGGTTATGACTCCATAGTGCAAAGCGAAACTAATATAGTAAATCCAGAAAAACAAGCTACTCTAGCTGTATACGCATTATTTACCGATACTTTTATATGCATACTTACTAATACTATGCTTGGGGTAACCGGTGCATGGAATAAATTTAATCATCTGGATGAAACCACAATAGTTTCAAAGACGATAGCTAATTACTTTCCATATAGCGATTTATTTGTAACTTTATTACTATTCTTTGCCGGATTTACAACAATAATCGCTTATTTAACAACCGGAACAAAATGTGCAAAATATTTAAGTCCTAAATATGGAAAAATAATATATTTGATATATGCTATATTTGCTTTTATATTTTTCTGCAATTTTTCCCAAGATAAAGTTATTGTAGTAATGGGATTGCTTAGCGGAATTCTTGTATTGATAAATGTATCCGGAATGATAAAATTACGGAAGGAAATTAAATTCAATTGAATAAATATTTATATAATTAAAAACATGAAGAAGAAAATAGGGCTTTTTGCTGTTGTTACTGTTCTTGGAATAACGTGGTTTGTACTTGCAAATAAATTTGAAGATAAAGTACGCACCGTATACTTACCGATCTTACAAGAGCAAAAAGAAAAAGGTGCAATTGAATTAGAGTTGGATAATATTAAAATTCATAAATATAAATTTGCTGTCGCAATAACAAATGTTATCATTTTTCCAAAATCCGATATTTTTCAGACTAAACTAGATGGAGTTTCTTTATTCTATAATCCTTTAACTAAAGATATTTCAGTTTCTTCTTTCGGTGACAAGATTTCTATTGGTACGGGCGAAACTGAAATATATATAGCTAACCCGTCTTTTTCTGCCAAAATTAGTGGTTCTGTTTTTCAAGGTAATATGAATGATATTCGTGTTACCTTTAATAGTGCGCCCCAGCAGTTTTTAAGATCAGCTGACCAATTACCTCTTATGACAGATAAAGGGGCTTCTTATGAAATTACAGGAAAATTAGATGAAAAAACTAATCAGTACCTATTAAAATTGGTAGCAAATACCAAGGGTATAAGTATAACTCGCAACTATTTTAAATGGTCTCATCAATTAACTAGTAAAAATTTTGAAATGATTCAGGAAGGTCAACCTCTAACAGATTTTTTAAATGACATTGCTGCTGATTATTACTATGCAACTGTACCAGATAATTTAATCGACTCTAACATGAATGTTTCAATAACAGCTGATAAGAATCATTTAGAAAACATTTTCAAATTTATTCAAGGCAAAATCCACTTTGAAGAACTAGCCTCAAATTTGGCTAAAACTTTCAATTTAAATAAGGAGTTATTTGATATCGCAATACTTGCTTCTTATGGCAATAACTTATTTAACAATAAACTTTCATTTAATCTTTCCGGCGATGGTAAAGTCCTAAAAGGTAATTTGGATGTTGAAGATAATAAAAATTACCCAAAAGATAGGATTGAAGAAATTGCAAAATTAACATCAGACTTGTTAAGTAAAGTTTTTAATAAAATAACTAAAGGCAACTTAATTAAGTCTAAGGGATTAACGGTAGAAGATTTCATGAATTTGGCAAATAGTCTTATTGATATAAAAAACACCAAATTCAGTACTAATTTAACCTATAAAATTGAAGATTCCATTACTGACGCAAACCTACATTTCGGTATTAACGAATATAGTATGGATTTAGCGATTAGTAATAAAGACAAGGAACGCTATAATGGTATGTTAACATTATCTGATCCTTTTAAAATCATAAATGCAAAAACAAAATTTGCTCATGAAATAGTTTTACCACTAATAGAAAAAATAAGCGGTGATGATAAAAGCAGTTTAGATATTATGCAAAAATATGTTAGTAATATTGAAAGTAATGCTTTTGAAGCTCTGAGGGTTTTCAATAAAATACCGGAGTTAACCCAAGGAGATAAATTTGAAACAGATTTCAGTTATGAGCCAAAAAGCTTTAGCCTTAAAATCAATAATAAATCATTCTGGGAAATTATTACAGACGAGAAAATAGTTAAGTTTCTCAGAGGGTTTTATACTCAAGAAGATAATCAGGCCTTACCAGCAGCAGAAGCTTCTCTGGAAGATCATCAGGAGTCAGTACTGCCTAATGAAGAAATTTCGGCAAGTTCGACAAATAATAATAGCCAAGATAACCCTACCCCATGACCGATAAACTGCAATCACTAAGAGGAATGAAAGATCTCTTCGGCGAGGATTTCGAGCTTCATAGCTACATCATAGATACTGCCCGAAAAATAACTGCCTTATATTGTTATGAGGGGGCAAGTACCCCTATACTGGAATACACAAAAGTTTTTGATCGTACACTTGGCGATAGTTCGGATGTTATCAGCAAAGAAATGTACAGTTTCCTAGACAGAAGCGGTGAAAGTGTAGCCCTTAGGCCGGAATTTACTGCAGGTATTATGAGAGCTTTTATTTCGAACGGACTTCAGCAGAAACTCCCGTTAAAATTATTTTCTCATGGTCCGGTATTCCGGTACGACCGTCCTCAAGCAGGAAGACAAAGGCAGTTTCACCAAATTAATTGTGAATATATAGGGTCTGGTGAACCGTATTCTGATGCTGAGAGTATTAAACTTGCCTTACATTTACTTCAAGAGCTAAATATCCTTGATGATATAACACTGGAAATAAATTCCCTGGGTTGTCAAAATTCAAGGTCTTTATATCAGGAAGCTCTAATCAATTACTTTAGTAAATATGAAAATGAGCTCTCAAGCGATAGTAAGGAGAGATTAAGAAAAAAGCCTCTTCGTATACTTGATTCAAAAGATGAAAACGATAAAAAAATAGCAACAGGAGCTCCTTTTATTGCTGATTATTATACAGCGGAATCAAAGGCTTATTTCGATAAGGTACTTGATTATTTAGGTATTTTAAATATTAATTATAAGCTAAATCCACGATTAGCACGGGGTCTTGATTATTATTGTCATACGGCGTTTGAATTTACGACTGATAAATTGGGCTCTCAAAACGCATTAGGTGGGGGCGGACGTTATGATTATCTATGTAAATTGATGGGAGGAACAGATGTACCTGCCATTGGTTTTGGTTTAGGTATTGAACGTTTAGCTTTAATGATGCTGCTCAGAAATTATCAAAGCAAAAAATTAGCACCGCTTTATCTAATTCCGATTGGACAGGAATGCGAAAATTATATTATTAGACTAGCTGATTTCTTAAGGTCTCATTCTATTCCAGTTGCAATTGAACTAAAAGGTAAAGTACAAAAAAGAATGGAAAAAGCACTAAAGGATGGAGCTAATTATATTGTATTTGCCGGTGCTGATGAGATACAAAGCAATAGCTTCAAATTAAGGTTTTTAGATAAAAAAGAGGAACAAACAGTTTCAGCCCAGCAGCTCTTAGACCTTATAAAAATTACATATAATTAGTATAATTTTTTAAATAAGTTTATTTGCGTAATTCGCTCTAACAAACTCTAGCATTCTTAAAAGTTTAGTAAAAATTAGGTATTTTTTTAAAGAGAATATAGGGCTTATTTATTGTAACAACAAACCTAAACGTTAAATGAATTACCGCAACCACATTTCGCAGTTGCATTTGGATTGGATATTTGAAAATAAGCACTTCCCAATTCTTCAATAAATTCTAATTTGCATTTCTCTAAAAACTGTTGAGATAAAGGATCTATGGCGATTTTTACTCCATATTTTTCTAAAACAAAGTCATCATCATTTACCTTATCAATCAAATTGTAATCATACATAAAGCCTGAACAGCCTCCACTATCTACAGCCACTCTAATAGCTATTTTACTGTCTGGTTCATTCTTTAGAAGTTCAGAAATACGGAGAGCTGCGCTCTGGCTTACATCAAAATTTATCATTTATTAAGAGCAGATTTAGTATTTTAAGATAAGTTCCAGGTAATTTTAGCACCTTAAAAAAACTTCAACAATTCTTAGGTTAATTTAGCTGCGATGTATAACCCTACCTTTTGTTAAGTCATAGGGGGTCATTTCTACCTTAACTTTATCACCAGCTAAAATACGAATACGATTTTTTCTCATTTTACCAGAAGTATGAGCTATAATTTCATGTCCATTTTCAAGGATAACCCTAAAATGAGCATTAGGTAAAAGCTCTAATACTTTCCCGTCGAATTGAAGTAATTCTTCTTTTGCCATTGTTTTTGCACATAAATTATGCTGAAACTATAGCAAATATCAGCTTCTAAAACAAGGGATAATTTACTTACAAGCCCAGTAATTTCAGAATTTTTTAATTATAAAATAACGCAATCATCCCTTGACATTCAATAATAGATTGTATATTACTGATATATTTGGTCAGTTTTATAATAATTTATTATGTTGGAATTTTTTAAACAAGTTTCTAATACTATTGTCAGTGATTATATCAAAGATTGGCTGGACAGTAAAGCATTACCTTCTTTTGCTTTTATTTGCAGTAGTTTGGGGTACTATATGTTAACGCAACAGTTTTTAGGTGCTATATTTTTATCTCTACCTCTCGTTTATTTAGTACATAAATGTAAGCAAAATTATAGTATTAAGGATAAATTATTGATAATTCCAGAACCTAGATTAGAATTTCCAGATAATAATATACACAACATTCGAATTGCTATGTCAGTTTATAACTGTTCTACTCAGGTGATTAGTTGTTTTTTAGACCAAGAAAAGACAGTTATAATTGTTAATGGTCAGACACATCAAAAAGATGAAATAGATGTAATAAATAAATCATCAGTTTTACTTCCACCTTATTACCTTTCTAATGCAGCGACAGGGATAATTAAAGTAAAAGATATAAACATAGCTAAATCTTTAAAAATTACAGCAACTATTGCTTTAAAATACGGTATTTTAAATAATGAAAAATATGAAGTTTATCATAAAGTACATATAGAAGGTATTTTAAATCGTTTAGAAAATGGAAGTCTCTCTATTCAATTCGTTAGAAAACCGCCTGTTGTAAAATCAAATTAAATACACAACCATTTTCTCTAGTATTATATCTAAAAGCAAACTCATCAACATACTTTTGAAGATGCTTAGCTGATACGTGGTGATATATGCCGAGTATTCCACGCTTTAGAGTTCCCCAAAAGTTCTCCATATTGTTGGTGTGAATGTTACCGCTGGCTACATATTCTTTCGTATGGTCTACTCTTAAATGGATATGGCTTGTTTTCTTACCGAGGATATTATATCCTTTGAACTCATCGCTAATAATGACGCTATCTTGGGTTATAACTTGATTCAATACATCTAATAGCTGCTTACCTGTTAATTTCTTGCCATCGTTGTTTTTAATCATAACTTTAGCAAATACAGACTTATTTATCTTATCAATACAACCAACAACAACGTTCTTTTTAGTACCACGCCCCCTTTTATTTACTGGTGGTAAGTTATCGTTATCATCATCTCTATTGTTTTTCTTCCTAGGTCTACCGCCTACATAGGTCTCATCCACTTCAATTAAAGTACCAAAAAATTGCTGGTTTTCAATATTACCCATAGCAAGCCTGATTTGCTTAAGCATACGCCAAGCCGTTTTATAAGTAACGCCTATTTCTCTTTTTAGTTGGTAGCCTGATATACCTTTTTTACTATTTAAAAACAAGTGAATAGCATAAAACCATTTACGTAAATCAGTGTCAGACTTCTCAAATATTGTCCCTTTGAAGATTGAGAAACCTTTATTACAGAAGATACATTGAAAATTTTTAGGTGTATCTCTTCTGTGTGTTAATCTGTCGCTCCCGCAATGTCTGCAAACGGGTTTATTATTATACCTAATTGTGATAAAGTACTTTATACAATCAAGTTCAGTAGGAAACTGTTTGTTAAATTCAAAAAAGTTCATAATTCTTTACCTTATTATAAACCTAAGTATAAACTATTATCTATTGAATGTCAAGGGATGATTGCGTAAAATAATCTCGTTTTAAGGAGGTTAATATTAGACTCAAGGCCTAGCAATTCATTTTTACTTAATAAGCTTGGAAAGTTTTCAACACATATAATAAAACCATTACAGTCGATACCTTGTGCTAATTCCGCAATATATAATACATATTTTCTATTATTAATTGTGGTATTTAGCACTACAATATCTTTAGTTTTAAATTTTTCTTTGAGAGAGATTAAATTACCCGGAAGAAAATTATAAACTTCTTTCTTTAATAAACTAATAGCTCTGGTTTTAAATTCCATATGGATTGAATCAATTACCATAATTTCTTCTAAATTATAATATTCTTTTATAGATAACATTAATTCAATGCAAAAATTCTCGCTGGAACTAGATTGTGTACTGTGCGCAAGGTTTTTGTACAAAAATTTGAGTTCTAAGTATAATTGCATTAAGCTTAAATTTTTTCTGTCTAATCCTTTTTTCCATTCAACAGTTGTTTTAAAAAGCAGATACAAAACAACTATTGATAAAGCAATATAAATTTTGCTGACAATATCTATCTCCATAGATTTTATAATTATATTAAATGATTTTAAGCCCAATTGCATTAAACTATAAGTTTAATAGGCTAGTATAATTAAATAGTTTAAACTCTAGTCCCAAGCAATATATTTTACATAAAATCACAAGCTTTTAGTGGTTTTTTGTTTTAAATGTGTTTATAAAAAACATCATAATTAATAAAGAGGATTTTTATGGCCGAAATAGTAGCAAAAGATCAACTGAAGCAATATATAGACAGAATTGAACGACTAGAAACTGAAAAAAGCGCATTACTTGATGACATAAAACAGGTTTTTGATGAAGCAAAAGCTAACGGTTTTGATGTTAAAACAATGAAACAAATAATTAAGTTAAGAAAACTTGATAAAAATAAATTAGCTGAGCAAGATGCTATATTAGAGCTTTATAGGCAAGCTTTGGAAGTCTAGTATTATAAGTAAATCAAGAAAGGCAGAAATGATGGCAGAAATAAAAACTCTAGATCCCAAAACATTGAAATTTTGGCTGGATAAAAATGAGGTGATACTGGTTGATGTCCGAGAACCACTCGAGTATAAAGAAGCACATATTGAAAAAGCTATTAATATACCATTATCTCAACTTCCTGCAAAAATTCATCAGCTTCCTGATTTAGGAGAGAAGAAAATAGTTTTACAGTGCAAATCCGGTATTAGATCAATGATTGGATGTCAGACCTTAAATAAAGAAGGTTTTCAGTACAGTTTATGGAATCTTGAAGGTGGAATTCACGCTTGGTCTTCTTCAGGATTCCCAATTATGACGCTAAAATAAAATATTAGATTGTAAAATCTAATAGATCAAAATACTTTTCAAGAGCTAGCCCTTTATCACACGATGCAGATAATTCTGGAATTAAGGCTATTTTAGCTAGAAGAGGTAAAGTATAATCACTTGCAATTTGTTTACCGCTATTACCGGAGAATATGGTAATTTTTTCTGAACTTGGAGCAAAATAACCACTCATATTCTCGATTATACCAATTATTGGTACTCCAAATTTTCTATATAAATTTATGGTTCTTTGCACATCAATTGCCGAAATTTTTTGTGGAGTTGTTATCATTATTACTCCAGCAGTTACATAATTTTGTAATAAACTCAAGTGTATGTCACCAGTACCGGGGGGAGTGTCAATTATCAAATAATCAAGCTGTCCCCAATTAGTTAAGGAAATAAGTTGATACAGAGCTTTGCTCGTCATAGGCCCCCTCCAACTAATCGATGATAAAGGATCGGTAATGAAACCGATTGAGTTTACTTTAACATTATAATTACAAAGAGGAATCATTCTCTTATTTACTAACTCTGGTTTCCCCTTAAGATCAAAAATGCTGGGGATGGAAGGACCATAAATATCTGCATCAAGCAAGCCTACTTTTTTTCCTTGGCTGGCAAGTTTTTGAGCAAGAAGTGCTGCTATTGTTGACTTTCCCACTCCTCCTTTACCTGCAGCAATCAAGATCACCTTCTTAATGTTATCAAGTATTATTTTGGAATTTTCTTTTTTTGGTTGGGCCTGTTTATTTTCAGAACTAGTTAAAACAATATTGATTCTCTCAATGTCAGCAATCTTTTCTAATTCGTTTATTATATGATTTCTAACCTCTTGTGCTTCTTCTAAGGCAATTCCATTAATATCTAAGGCAAAACCTGCCTCTTTACCTTTAATGATGATTTCTGAAGCTCGTTCACTAGCTTTAGAATTGTCGGAAAAGCAGATATTTGCAATTTTTGTTTGAATCTGTGTCTTAATTAAAAGCGGCATGCTTGCAATATTAAATAATATTATTATATTATTATGTTGTTAGTTTCTACTTAACTATATATTATTTACCACCTAAACGATAGTTCAAATAATGAAAAAACACATATATCAACACACTTTTAAAAAATCTCCTTGGGAAGATTCTGAGCCAAAAGAAAATATTTTTACTAAGAAACGTAGAGACCAGTTTAACTTTGATAATTTCCAATTTAATTTCAACCCTAAGTCGGTCATCTGGATTTTAGGGGGGATTATATTACTATGGCTTGCTAATGGGTTTTACAAGGTGGAAGAAGGAGAGGAAGCAGCTATTATCAGATTTGGTAAATTTAATAGAACGGCTATGCCGGGGCTAAATTATAAATTACCGTCTCCATTTGAAACGTTGGAAATAGAAAAAGTTGCCCAGTCTAGAAGAATAGAAATCGGTTATAGGTCTAGCGGTAAGTTAAGAAATAACATAGGAGCTGATTTAAATAAAGATAGAGACATCGCTGCTGAAAGTATAATGTTAACAGGAGATGAGAATATTATTGAACTTAACGTAGATGTAATGTGGCATATATCAAATTTATCTGATTACCTCTTCAATGTTACCGACCCAGAAGAAGCTGTTAAAGCTGTTTCCGAAAGTGCAATAAGGGAAGTAATAGGAAATATGCCTATTGCTTCTGTACTTTCGAATCAAAAACAAGAGATTACTGAAAAAATTGAGGGATTAATAAAGCAGATTTTAGAACAATATAAAATTGGTGTGGCAATAGAGCAGGTAAAACTTTTAAAAGCAGAACCTCCGAAGGAGGCTATTCAGGCTTATAGAGATGTGCAAACAGCAAAAGCAGACAAGGAAAAAGAAATCAATGAAGCACAGTCTTATAGAAATAATATTCTACCAAAAGCAAGAGGAGAAGCAGCCAAAATTCTGGAGGAATCGGAAGGGTATAAGGTAGAAGTAATTGCTAAGGCAGAAGGTGATGCTTCAAGGTTTAATGCAATATACGAACAATATTTATTGAACAAGGAAGTAACTCGAGGTAGGTTATATTTAGATGCCTTAAAGGAGATATTATATCAGTCTGATAAAGTAATTATGGGTACTGAAGGGGTATTACCTCATATGGCAGTAAAGCCTAAGGCTTCCACAAATAGTCAGTAAAATTTACAAAAGCTAACAGGTTATAAATATGAACAAGATACATTACGTCGGATTCGCAGCATTTGCTTTTTTAATGATTCTGTCTGGATCTTTGTTTAGCGTTGATCAAAGACAAAATGGAGTGGTATTTCAGTTTGGGGAAGCAGTTAGAGTAATTGAATCTCCGGGGTTAAACATAAAAATTCCTTTCATTCAAAATGTCCAATTCTTTGATAAAAGGATTCTAGATGTAAAAGCTGAGGCAAAGGAGCTTACAGCTTCAGATGAAAAGCGGGTAATTGTAGATGCTTTTGCAAAATTCAGGATTGTAAATACAGTTGAATTTATTAAGACAGTACATAATTACCAAGGAGCTCAACTTCGTCTGAACAGGATTCTAGAATCAGCGATGCGTACCGTAATTGGTAAATTTCCATTAAATACCCTTCTTACTGATAAAAGGGCAAACTTAATGCTGCAGATAAGAGATTTAACGTATTCAGAAGCAAAAAACTTTGGTATTGAAGTAATTGATGTTAGGATTTTAAAAGCGGATTTACCACCAGAAAATAGTACTGCGATTTACATGCGCATGCAAACTGATCGTGAAAAGGAAGCAAATCAGATTAGAGCAGAAGGAAACGAAGAAGCAGCTAGAATCAGATCGAAAGCTGATAAAGAAAGTAAAATAATTTTAGCTAATGCTTACATGGATGCTCAGAAAACTAAAGGTTTAGGTGATGCAGAAGCTGCACATCTTTATAACCAGGCTTATTCAAGAGACTCGGAATTCTTTAAGTTTTATGCCTCCTTAAACACTTATAAAGCTTCATTATCAAAAGAAAATACTCAATTTGTTCTTTCTCCAGATTCTGAGTTTTTTAAATACTTAAGATTAGGAAAATAGCATATGAGGCAGCATTTTATCCAAGGCTTTCTTTTAATCACATTAATTACAAATTGTTTTAGTGGTCTTACTTGGGCTAACAACAAACCAGAGACTCAAGTAACAAGTTTTGCTGATATTATAGAGCCTTTAATGCCGGCTGTAGTAAATATTTATACAATAAAATATAACAAAAGAAGACAATCCAAGGACAATCCTTTACCGGAGTTAATACCTTTTGAAGAATTCAAAGATTTCTTCAAGCAATTTAATATACCTTTTGCCTTTGACTTGTATCCCAATCTGCATGCCATGTCGCTTGGATCTGGTTTTATTATTGACGAAACCGGCCTAATAGTAACAAATTATCACGTTATTGCAGGGTCTGATGAAATACACGTTAAATTATCCGATAATACAGAACTGCCAGCAGTAATTATAGGTAGGGATCCGCAAACGGACTTAGCATTAATCAAAATTAATACCGCTGAAAAATTGCCGTTTGTTTCCTTTGGTAATTCTAATGAAGCAAGAGTTGGGGATGTAGTAATTGCTATAGGTAATTCTCTTGGTTTTGGTGGAACTGTTACTACGGGGATTATCTCTTCTAAAGGAAGGGATCTTGGTTCTGGTATGGATGAATTAGTTGATGATTTTATCCAAACCGACGCAGCGATAAACACTGGAAACTCCGGAGGGCCACTGTTTAATATTGAAGGAAAAGTAATTGGTATTAATACTTCTATTCCTGCGGTAAGCGGCGGTACTAATGTGGGTATTGGTTTTGCAATTCCATCTAATAAAGCACAAAATATCGTGGATCAGTTAAAGAAAAATGGAAAAATAAGCAGGGGAAAACTAGATATAGCTATTCAAGAAAATACGAAAGAACTATCAGAAGCATTAAATATTGATAAAAACTACGGAGTACTAGTCGTAGATGTTAAAATCGGCGGCTCAGGTGATAAAGCTGGACTGAAAAGAGGCGACTTAATAATTGGATTTAATGATAAAGAGGTTTTAAATTCAAGAAAATTACAACTATTTGTAGCTGAGGCTAAAATTGACGAAGAAGTCACGTTAACAGTTATCAGGGATAGTAAAACAATTGATCTTAAAACTCAGATTTCCGAAGTAAAGGATAATGAAGAAGAACAGCAAGAAGAAGAAAATGATTTACCTCTAAAAAATATCAACAACAAAAATTTATTAGAAAAATCAGGAGTTGTTTTTACTAATATAACTGAAGACATAAAAAATAGGTTTTACCTTGATAAAACCATTAATGGGCTTTTTGTTGTTGAAGTCAAAACCAACGATCCAAACATTAAATTAATAGCTGGAGATATAGTACTTGCTATTAATCAGGAGTCTATAAATGATATAGAACAATTTAATTCAATATACAAAAAGCTAAAATCCGAGGACAAAAAAAATGCGATCGTACTTGTAAAAAGAAAAGATTTTAGTATGTTTATGACATTCCCGATTAAATAATGAAGGCTTAAAAAGAATTAATATGGAGAAAACGGATAATTATTTAGATAATACAAATTTAAGCAAGAATACGGATTCTGTGGCTGTTCTTAGTTTTTATAGTTTTGTAAATATTCCTGAGCCAGAAGCTTTACTCCCCAAAATTCTGTTAATTACTAAGAAAAAATATGTAAAGGGTACTATTATCCTTGCAAAAGAAGGTTTTAACGGTTCCATCTCTTCTACCGCAGAAGACGATTTGCATCTAGTTATTAAAACATTACAAGATCTTACTAATCCAAAGGATATTAGCGTAAAAGTAAACTATTGCAACATCCAGCCATTTTCTAAAATTAAAATAAAACTAAAAAATGAAATTGTTTCCATGAAAGCTGGGGAGATCGATGTAGAAAGATTGAAAGGAGAATATATTGAAACAACTGATTGGGATAAGTTGATCCAAAGAAGTGATATAATAACAGTAGATACAAGGAATAGCTATGAGGTAAAAGCCGGTACTTTTGAAGGAGCACTAGATCCACATACCGAAAGCTTTAGAGAGTTTCCAGAGTGGGCTAAAAATAATGCTAAATTGTTTAAAAACAAAAAGATAGCCATGTTCTGCACTGGAGGTATCAGGTGTGAAAAATCTACTGCTTACATGAAAGACCTTGGTTACAATGAAGTGTATCATCTCAAAGGAGGAATTCTGCAATATCTTGAAGATACCAAAAACAAAAATGGAGTTTGGAAAGGAAATTGTTTTGTATTTGACGATAGAGGGGCTGTTGATTCGGATCTATTACCTACTGAAGGATACTGGGTTCAAAAAGGCCAAAATGCTAAGAGTGTTAGTAGAAATAAATGATCAAAGCGCAATTTAAACTGGTTAAAGAAGTAATTCTGCTTACCAGAAGTAATCTGCTTGCTAATTCAATAAGGGATAATTTATTAGATGCTGACTTTTTTTATATATATAACGATTACCAAGCACTTATTAATTTCCATAATAAAATTAATTTATTAATAATAGACTTAAGTGATTTAACTCTTGATAATATCTGGCATCATAAAATCAAGACTATTATAAATTTAACTAGTAAAAATAAATTTTCACAAGATGAGATAAATATTTCTAAACCATTCAGGTTGAATAACTTCTTAAAAATAATACAGGGTGTAAATAATAGCCAGGATATTTTTTGTGTAATTAATAATGATTTTATTTATAACGAGAAATTACATACACTTAGCTCGCAAGAAAACTCGATTAGATTAACGGCAAAAGAAAATAACATTTTTAAGTCTATGTTACTTAGCACAGACTTTAGAATTGAAAAAGAATTTCTTTTAAAAAATGTGTGGAAATACCACGAAAACAGCGAGTCATCTACCATTGACACTCACCTTTACAGGCTTAAAGCCAAACTACCTGATAATATGTTGGAACTTAAAAGTAATAGTTGTCAACTAAAGATTACCTCCCTGGATTAGACACAAGATTACTAGAAGTGTAGCTCTTATTAGGGAAGTCATAAAGGCATCCATGATAACCGATAAATACTAGTATTATTTATTATTCTTTTTTGAATAAAAAACCATACAATTATCGAATTTTTATTATGTTAGATAATAACTAGTTTCCAAGTGATTATCTGGAGTATTCCCATAAAACGCTAAGTGCGGAGAATGGATAAATCTAAAATGTATACTTATGTTTCTATTTTGTTACGTATAATAAAAGGCATTTGAGTAATCATAAATAATAAGGTAATTGGAAGAGCGCCAAAAACCTTAAAATTCACCCAGGTTTCTTCTGTAAAATTCCGCCAAATTACTTCATTGGTCATTGCCATTATTATAAAAAAGAACATAAAGCGGATATTAAGCTGCCGCCATTTTGCCTCTTCCTTAAAGGAAATGGCTTTCCCAAAAACGATTTTAGTGGCGGGCTGCCATTTAGAATTGGTAATCAAAAAAATTAGCGCAAAAACAATATATAACACTGTTGGTTTCATTTTAATAAAAACACTATTACCGCTAAACAATGTTAAGCTAGAAGATATTAGAAGTAACCCAGAAGAAATTATATTAACCATGTTTATCTTCTTTTCCATAACGTAGATAATTATTACTCCAATTACAGAAGCAATAAGCATATATAACGTTGCGGTAAGAACGCCATTATTGCTGTAACCAATAAAAAAGGCCAGTACAGGTCCGAATTCAGCCAAAAACTTAAGCATATTTGCTCTTAGTTAAGAGTGTCCTAATTTTCATCATAGTTAATGTAAACATAATACTTGAAAGGTAAAAAATAATTTGCATACCATTTGGCTTAGAATCATAACCAACTGTAATATGTAGTAACTTACCTACTATACTGTTATTGTCAATTAACCATGAAGTATCCCATAAAGTTTCTCTATACATTTCAATAACACCCACAGAGGTTAATATCCCTGCAGCTTCTGAGGCAAGACCAGCAGCAATAAGTATTAGTAATATAGTAGAAACTTTAAATATATATTTACCTGCTAGTTTTATCAGGCCTGTATATATCACCACACCAACAATAAAACCGCTAATGCTCCCGATAACTAAACCTATTACATATTCACTAGCTGATAAAGAGGCAGAAGATATTCCGTAGACTAATAAAATGATCTCTGCTCCTTCTCTAAAGATCGTACTTGCAACAATCGCAACTAGCAGGGTTTTGCTTGCATTATTTGTAGTTATTTTTTCTGCTAATTTTCCTAAATTATTTTTAATTTTTTGAGTATAACCTTGCATCCATACTACTGTCCAGCTTATTATCACAGCTGTTAGCAGAATAACACTAGAATCAAATATTTCGTCGCCGTAAGTACCATAAACTGTTGTTACGGTTCTAATAAAAAAGGCAAATATAGAAGCCAGAACGATACCGGTCATAGCTCCCATAATAACATAAATTCTAGAATTTTTTATATGACTTGTTGAAGCTAAAATCACGCCTAATAATAAGGCAATCTCAAGGCATTCACGAAAGATTATAATTGCTATTTTAAACATCTTTACTTTTTTCTGTTACAATAATCTTACCTTGAGCGCTTTCTTGATGGAAATCGCCAAAGAACTTGTATTCTCCAGGAGCTAAAGGGGCTAGAACAATCTTAATAGAGCTATTACCAAGGACTATTTTTTCCCTTTTTAAATCAATACTCTCAAACTCTTCTATTGTTGGATCATCGTTATATACGGTAATATTAACCTTTTTATCAGTAGGCAGTTCAACAATATCAGGCATAAATTTATGATCCTTGATGTGAAGATCAACTTTGACTACATCATCATCCGAAGCAATAGAAATCTGTGTTAAGAAAATAATTAACAGAAATATTAGAGATTGACTTTTTTTAACCATAATCTGCCAGTAAAAATTCATTACATGATTGTACAAACATAATGCTAATATATTTTGATTAGCTAATAAATTATCTACCTATAATGATATAGCATTTTAAGCTATCAAACAACGAAATTTATAAATATTAGATGCCAAAAGCTTTTGGGCATCTAGTTATACCTTCTACGGTTTATGCTCACTAAAGATATTTATTTTTTAAATAATTAATAAAAATTATAGGATCAATTTGTTTTAAACCGGTTGATTCTTGTAATAACTCTCGTGAAGATTTTAAAGAACCGTATTGGCGCAAGTTGTTGCTCAAGTAATTGTTTAAACTATCAAAAGTACCTTTAGACAATTCCGTATCCATCTTAATATTTTGTTTTTTGGCACGATTCATAACCATACTAGAAATTATAGCCCCGTTAGTATAAGAAGGAAAATAACCAATCATACCCGCCGGCCAGTGTATATCCTGCAGGCAGCCATTTGAATAAGAATCCGGCGTAATACCAAGATACTCTTTCATTTTACTGTTCCATAATTCCGGCAAGTCAGCGGCTTTTATTTTACCATTTATTATTTGCTGTTCAATTTCAAAACGCAAAATAACATGTAACGGATAGGTTACTTCATCTGCATCTACCCTAATAAAGCTAGGATGTACTCTTGTCATTAATTTATATAGATTTTCTCCTGAATATTCTGCTCCGCTAATGCTAAATTCGTCTTTTAGTAATTGTGCTAAAAATTCGGTAAACTCTAAAGAAGTACAAGCTTGCATCTCCATAATCAATGATTGGCTTTCATGAAAAGCCATTCCCTTAGGTTTTCCTACTGGTTGATTAATGTATTTTTCAGGTAGATTTTGTTGATACAAACCGTGACCGGTTTCATGAATTACTGCAAACAGGCTAGATAAAAAATTATTCTCATCATATCTTGTAGTAATTCTTACGTCAAAACGTCCTCCTATACAAAAAGGATGTGTGGATTTATCTAACCTGCCTCGATTCAAATCAAATCCCATTTTTTCCAGAACTTTTACACCTATAGCTTTCTGGGTACTTTCATCTATCGGTTTAGTTAATTTTATGAATTTTTCGGAGGATTGCTTTTCAGCTATTTTAGCAATTAACCCGGGTAATTCTTTTTTTAGAACATTGTAAACACTGGTGATTTCTGATACTTCCCTTTCTGGATCAAAACTATCAACTAAACTATCGTAAATAGGTTTTCCAAGTTTTTCAGATTTAGCAGTAGCTATTTGAATACAAGTATTAAATACCCTATCTAAATAAGGAACTAAAGTTTTAAAATCGTTTTCAGCTCTGCACTTGCGCCAAGCAAATTCTGATTCCCCTGAAGCTATCGAAAACTCATATTTCATTTCCGGAGTAATACAAACTTCTTCTTCATAAGATTTTTTGATAAGTTTCAGATTTGCTTTTTGCCAATCATCTAAAAAATCCTGCTCAGGCAAAGCAGCTTCTATCAAATCACCGAATTTTTGACTAGTACTCATTTCATGAATCAAAGATTCAAGTGTAGCCATTTCTTGTTGTCTTGTTTTGGCAGATCCGGATCTTAGCATAGTTGCGGAATCCCAGTGTACAAGAGATGAAATATTGCTTAAATGAGAAATCTGTTCAATTTCTTTTTCTAATTTTAGGTAGTTATTAATTTTATTAGACATAAATATAAGAAAATCTTCTGAAGATGTTATAATAAATATAGGTAAGAGGACTTACAGCTTATAATTTTATCCAAAACCTGTCAACTATAGACGGTGATATTCAACTAACCATTAGCTTACAGTTTTTTTCTTACAGCCCTATTTATACAAGTCTTAGGGCTAATTGCGGAAGTGTTAATTATCCTCCAATTCAGTATCTACCCTATAATATGATTCGTCAATTGTTGAAATTTTCTGGTCTTTTGATATGTGCAATATTGAGACCACGTGAAAAATACCAGCTTTCTCAGTTACAAGCTCATATTGTATTGTAGCTGTGATCCCATCTGCAGAAATAGTTTGTTTTTGCAATACAGCACCCCAACTACCATACATTTCCTTAAGTTCTACCAAACGTTTTTCTAATTCTTTGTATCCTTTTGCGAAGATCTGACCATCCTCTATACATACTATTTCAGGTGTAAAAAGCTCTTTTATTTCTTTAATGTGAGTTTTAGACTCAGATTTACCTAAATTATCTTGGAATTGAAGATATTTAGTTATTAAATTACCAGTTGTAATATCCTGGGCAGCTTTCACAAAATTGTTTAGGCTTAGGCTAATTATAATGATAGTGAAAAAAATTACAGATTTTTTTATATAAAGCATTTTATAAAACAGGTTAATTGTTAATTAAAGTTATAGTATAGCTTGTATAATATGTTTTTGCAAAAATCAATTACAACTTGTGCGTTAACAATTCATCAATAAATACAGTTACAAATTTATCAGGTAAGGAAGCATGATAAATTGAATCTGAAACAAAAATTTTATCAATTGGAGAAAGCATGATTTTTTCTTTTGCATTTCCTGATAAAACAGGATGAGTAACATACGCTTCTATAGCTAAGGCCTCATGCTCTTTTAGCAACTGGGCAGCTTTGCATAAAGTATTTCCACTATCTACTATATCATCAATTATAATACATTTTTTATTTTTAACGTTACCAATTATTTTAGACATAAAACATTCGTTGTTAGTATCACGATATTTATTAATAACTGCTAGATCCTTGCCGAAAAGAGAACAAAAGTTACGAGCTCTAGCAATCCCACCTATATCAGGCGAAACCACAACTATCTCCTGGCTGTTTTTATAAAAAGGGAAAAATATACTTGCTGGATCAAAGTTAAAAATTGGAACATTAAATACACCTTCTAATTGTTTTGAATGAAGGTCAAGAGTTATAATTTTTGTTATTCCTGCACCTTCCAAGAGCTTAACTACCAAGCTTGCAGATATCGGACCATGTTGATAGGTGGAACGGTCCTGCCTGCTGTAACCAAAATATGGAATTACACCGATTATATTCCTTGCCCCAGCTCTTTTAGCCGTATCTATTAAAAGCAATAGCTCCATAAGATGATCATTAACAGGAGAAGAGGTAGATTGCACTATAATCACATCTTCTTCGATCTTATCTTGAACTTCTACTCTTAATTCACCGTCACCAAAATTTCTGATTTCGGTATTAAGTAGCTTATAACCTGTATTTTCAGCGATTTTCTTAGCTAGCAGCTTATTGCTTGATCCTGAAATGATTTGCATAATTTTAGTCCCTTTCGCATAACATCCAGGTAATTTTACCACCATTTACTTTTTTAATCACTGTAAATCCTGTTTTTGTATAAACTCTAATTGCACGAGTATTAGCAGTATCCGGATCAACAAATACATGCTTAAATGAAGGAAAAACGTATTGGTGTAAAAAATCGCTTAATGCTTTAGTTCCAATACCCTTACCGGTAAATTCTACTTCGCCAATATACCAATCAACGCCAGCACAAGAGATAGGTAATTCCGAAATGTCATAGCCTTGTTCCCGCGGAAAGTCATGAACATTATAATATTGGATATAGCCGATTGGGATTTCCTCAAAAAAAATGATAAAAGCCCACATAGACTTTTTAATTATTTTTTCCTTACCCTAAAGTTTTTTATATCCCTTAATATAATGACCGTATTTCTCCTCAACCAACTTCATCGTCCATTTAACATCCTAATCCCACCATGCCTTTACATGAGAAGTCTCTAGCCATGTTAGCAACAAATCCAGATGGGATTTACTTAATGGCTTGAAGGTAATAATGCTCATCTTGGTTACAAAAATTGGATTTGAAGATAGATAATCAATTTAAATTAAATTTCTAAATTAATATTATATTTAGATAATATCCCCTTAACTTCATTTTTTATAATTTCTAGTCCCTCTTCGCTCGAGGATTCAAACCGAGCAATAATAGCCGCCCCAGTATTTGAAGCCCTAAGCAACCACCAACCATGCTTAGTGGTAACGCGTAAACCATCTATATCAACAAAATCAATATTTCGGTTTTTAATTAATTCTTTAACACTATCAATTATTTTAAATTTTATTTCGTCATTAACAGCTAATTTTATTTCTGTAGTATTATATACTTTTGGCAAATTCTCTATCATATCATCGATTGATTCCGAAGAGTTTGACATAATATCGATTAACCGAGCAGCAGCATATAAACCATCATCATATCCATAATATTCATCAGCAAAAAATATATGCCCACTCATTTCTCCAGCTAACTTTGCGCCGGATTCTTTTATTTTAGCTTTAATAAATGAATGTCCGGTTTTCCACATTATTGGAACACCTCCGATTTCCTTTACATAATCAAATAGTACTCCGCTTGCTTTAATATCAGCAATTATTTTCGCCCCAGGTGATTTTGATATTACATCTTTTGCATATAAGCAAAGGAGCTGATCACCGGGAACAAAGCCTCCCTTCTTGGTAATGATTCCTATTCTATCAGCATCTCCGTCAAAGCCGATCCCAACATCACAATTATTCTCTAAAACATAATTTTTTAATTGGTCTAAATTCCGAGGAATAGTCGGATCTGGATCATGCCCAGGAAAATTGCCATCAATTTTCTCGTTAATGATAAAAGTTTGGCCAGGTAATTTTCTACATAAAATTGAAACGAGCTCTCCGGCTGCTCCATTTGCCGGATCAAAAGCTATTTTTAGGTTTTTACTAATTTTCCTATTTAATAATATTCTATCTATATATTGCTCTTTAAGGTCAATACAATCTTGAACATAATTATCTTTTATTTCAAGGGCGGGCCAGTTAAATTCTTCTATCTGTTTTCTTAAATCCTGAATCATTAAACCAAAGAAAGGGGCATTATTTTTCACCATTTTAAAACCGTTATCGTCTTTTGGGTTATGAGACCCAGTAACCATAATGCTCGCAGGAGCAGAGAAGATTTTATCAGCAAAATATAAAGTAGGAGTGGCAACTAAACCTATATATTTAACATTTGCTCCTGTTGCTCTTATCCCTTGCAACAAAGCGTTACAAAGTTCCTCAGAACTCAGCCGCCCATCTCTTCCTACACAAATAAAATTTGATTCCGCTTCCTTCTGACTTGATAGGATAATTCGTGCAAAGCAGAAGCCAATTTTATATGCTATTTCAGGAGAGAGGTCGTTATTGCTATTGCCTCTGATATCGTAAGCTCTAAATATTGCTGGATTAATCATATGTTTTTCTTTAAATTTGATTCTTAAATTACACATACTATACAAATAAATTTGGGTTTTTAAAATATTAATCATTGTGAAACCGGTAAATCGTATACTTGCTTTTGATGTTTCTAATAATAACTGTAGTGTGGCTATTTCAGCTGGCCAGGAGATTCTTGCCTATGAAGAAGACTTAAGACCATCTATGCAGGCAGAAATTCTAATTTTATTAATTGAAAGAGCGTTACAATCAATAAATTATGATTACCAAGATATTGATTATTTGGCTCTTACTAATGGGCCAGGAAGTTTTACAGGAATTAGGATTGGCCTAGCTACAGCAGAGGGTATTTTAATATCTACTAACATACAAGGCCTAGCAATTTCGAATTTTGAGATGTCTTATTACCGTTTACAACGCCAGGTAAAATATTTTGATAAAGCAGTGATTTTACTTAATGCTTATAGGAATCAGCTATATTATCAGGAATTTGACCCTGAAAGCAATAAAGGCAAATATGGATTAATTGATATTGATAAGGTTTCTAACTTATTTAGGGATAAAAAAAAGAAAATAGTCTGTACGGGAAGCGGCATGAGTGAAATATATGATCAAATAGAGAAAAACACTAATATTACTATCTTGCCCCGTTTTACCAGGATTAATGCCACTCAAGTTTGTAAATATGCCGATGAAAAAATAAATAATGGAGAAGTAAATCAAGGTATAGGGCCGTTATATATAAGACCTCCGGATGCAAAAATTCCAACAAAACGGACTATATTTTAATAAACCAGATATATAATTGCAAATCACTAGAGTACAAAAGCACTTCTATAAGCTAACACCTAACTAAAATTAAATCTTGAAGATATCTTGCATTAGGTAAAGACCAGGCTCAGTTATGGAACTTAACCACCTTGCCGCAAATAAAGCCCCATTTGCAAATACCTCTCTACTTAAAGCTCTAGAGCCTATAGTAACTACTTCAGTAGATCCTGCAAATATTACTTCATGCTCTCCCCAAATTCCTCCTGATCTAAGAGCAGAGAAACCTATATCACCATCCTTCCTAATCCCTTTATTAACCCTATCAAAAACGGCAACTTCTTCAAACTTTTGCTCTCTATGTTTAGCTATGTTTTGACCAATAGCAATAGCAGTTCCGGAAGGAGCATCTTTTTTATGCTTGTGATGAATATCAATAATCTCAACGTCATAATCTTCTAAAATTCTGGATATTTTTCCAGCCATCTCTATTACTAGATTTGCGCCTACACTCATGTTGGGAGAATATAATATTGCAATTGATTGTGAAGCTTTTTCAATTTCTTTAATATGCGTACTAGATAAGCCTGTAGTACCTATAACTAGTTTTTTATCAGTTTCGGTAGATACCTTAAGCAGGTTTTCTAATGCGTCCGCAGATGAAAAATCAATTATTATATCGGAAGCTAGACAAAAATCCAATAATGTATAATTATTTCGGTGTTTTGAAAATTTCGTAACCAGATCAAATTTATCGCTTTGCCTTGCAATAGCTTCCGTAACTGCCGCGCCCATCCTTCCAGAAGATCCATGTAATCCAATATTAATAATGCTCATTTTAGTTCTTTATAAGACTTTCCATAATAAACAAGAGGAGAAATAGAATCCAAATTGTTATTTACTGTTACTTTCAATGCTTTACCTATGAAAATATAATGATCCCCGCATTCTACATGCTTGTATTTCTCGCATTCTATCCAGCTTAAAACATTACTTACCAGGGGTACACCAAAATTATTTTCTGTAAAACTGACATTTTGGAACTTATCAATATTTAAAGAAGCAAAGCGTGTTGCTAAATCTATCTGGTAGTTTGATAAAATATTAATTGCAAAATATTTTGTATTGAAAAAAGCATCGAAACTAGCGGATTTTACATTTAAACAAAACGAAATCAAAGCAGGATCAAGAGAAACCGAAGTAAAAGAATTAGCCGTAAATCCATAAAATCTATTGTCATGTTTGGTGGAAACAATAGTTATGCCAGTAGGATACTTCCCGACTGCAGCTTTAAATTCGTCACTTTGCACCAGCTAATCCCCATTTTTTAGCTAAAGCCTGAGTTGTTCCATTATTTTTAAGGGCTTTAATTGCACGATCTATATCCTGTTTATGAGGCGAATTTTTTGGCATCGCAATAGCAAATGAGGAACTTAAATTTTTCTCAGCAAATCTAGCCAAATCCGGATAAATCTCTATGAATTTTTTAGCTTGAGCTTCCTCTAAAACTAACGCATCAATACGTCTGGATTTTAGTTCTTCTACAAGCATTAAATTACCGGATAAAGAAGTAATAGTAAAATCGTTGGCTGTAGCTAGCTCATTAGCAATTAAGTTCCATGTGGTACCGAGTTGGGCTCCTACTTTTTTACCTTTTAAATCCTTACAATTAGTAAAATTATCCTCTTTTCTATATAAAATTGCAATTTCCGAAGAAATATAAGTAATAGAAAAGTCCACTCTTGAGGATCGTTCTGGTGTATTAGATAAACCAGCGATAACTAGATCCACGCTGTTAGTAGAAAGAGCAGCAAGCAAACTGTGGAACTCCATGTTTCTAAATTCGAGTTTTTTGCCTAAAAATTTTCCGATCTCATTAATAAGATCAATATCAAACCCAACTATTTCACCATTTTGCATAAATTCATACGGTGGATTATCAGCACTAGTGCCAGCAATCCAGACATGATCATTCTTATTATCGGAACAAGCCGGCAATAGCAATAAAAATAAGATAGATAGTAAAATGCTTAGTTTTTTCATTTTAATGGCAAGAAATTGCAATTTTTACAAAGACTTTATTTACAAACACAGTTAAAGTCAACTAACTTGTTTTTAAGCAAGTTATGAGATCATTGTAATCAACCGGTAATTCTTTTTCAAACTCCATCAATACCTCAGTTATAGGATGAATAAAACTGATATAAAAAGAATGCAAAGCTTGATGGTCAAATTTAATAAGCACCTCCCTTAGAGTCTCGGGACAGCCTGTGGTTTTCCTCTTATTATTTCCATAAGTTTGGTCTCCTACTATCGAATGGCCGATATGGCTTAAATGAACACGAATTTGATGAGTTCTACCAGTTTCAAGGCTACATTCAACCAAACTGAACATACCGCTTTTAAAAATCTCTAATGTTTTATAATGGGTAATTGCAGCTTTACCTCCTGATTTTACGGTAGTCATCTTTTTTCGGTCTAATTTACTTCGAGCCATCGGTTGAGTTATGATCCCCTCGGGAGGCTTGATTATTCCCCAAACCAAAGCTTTATATTTTCTTTTAAGCGTTCTTGATTCAATTTGCGTAGCGAGTGCTCGATGGGCCGCATTATTTTTTGCTACAACCATTAAACCCGAAGTATTTTTATCTAACCTATGAACAATACCTGGTCTAATTTCTCCCCCTTCATCCGATAATTTATCAGTATGGTACAGCAAAGCGTTAACCAAAGTATCTTTATAATCACCAGCTCCTGGGTGGACTGTCATGGAGGATGATTTATTTAATACTATTAAGTCATTATCCTCGTAAATGATATCAAGAGGAATGTTAGACGATACGATTCCTGGTTGTACTTCTTCTTCAAGAAGCAGATCAATATCATCGTTTTTTTTGACTCGTAACGATAAGGTTGAAACAATCTGGCCATTTAGCAGCAGTTTTTGGTGCTTGATAGCTTTTTGAATTTGGCTTCTTGAAGTATCGCCACAATATAAAGTCAAAGCTTTATCTACTCTTAAACCATCTAAATTTTCAGGGATAATAAAATTATGTCGGGACATATTATAGGACAATGATTAATATTGATTTACCAGCTAAAAACCTTTAACTTATAAGTAAAATACCTATGAACAATATAGCTCAAAAATTAGAATATATAAAATGGCTTAAATCAATTGGTATAGAATATTATTTTTCTACAAAAAAAGATAGTGATATTTCTCTTATTAACGAATTAAAAGGCCACTACAACAAGAAGCAAGAAATAGGTTGTGATACAATTATGGTCAATGAATCAACAAAATTCCATACCGCAGAGAAACTAACTGTTATTAATAATAATGACGTGGATAAAGAAGTATCAAGCGTTAAAGAAGCACGATCTTTGGCAGATAGTATCAGTTCATTGGATAAGTTAAAAGAAATAGTTGCCAATTTTAACGGTTGTACTTTGAAAAACTTTGCACTAAATACCGTTTTTGCAGATGGTAATCCGGGAGCAAAAATAATGTTAATAGGCGAAGCACCAGGAGCAAAAGAAGATGAATTGGGCATTCCTTTCTGCGGTGAAAGCGGTATGCTGCTAGATATAATGCTTTCTACAGTTAAACTATCCAGAAAGGAAAATATATATATAACTAATACAGTTTTTTGGCGACCACCAGCAAATAGAAAACCTACAAAACAGGAAATAAATATTTGCCAGCCATTTTTGGAAAAGCATATTGCTCTTATAAATCCTAAACTAATCATTTGCGTAGGCAGCACGGCCGTTACCGGTCTATTCGGTGATAAAACTAGCATTAATACAGCCAGGAATACTAAACATTTTTATCAAAATAACTATTTGCCACAGCCCATTACCACTATGGCTATTTTTCACCCAGCTTATCTTCTTAGGCAACCTGCTAAAAAAAAGGACACCTGGTTTGATTTAATAAAGATACAACAATTTATCGAAGAAACTATTTGATATACTATTTTGGTTGTAAATTCTTTCAGCAATAAACTACAATTAAAAATTCTAGTAAATTGCTAAGTAGATAAACCAAGAGGTATACAATGAGCGAAGAATTTGCAGAACTTAAAATCAAGGATAAAGTCCATAAATTACCAATTAAAAAAGCTTCGATTGGTCAGGATGTGATAGATGTTACAAAATTATATAGCCAGACCGGTTACTTTACTTATGATCCTGGTTTCATGTCTACGGCATCATGCACTTCTAATATTACTTATATCGACGGCGATAATGGGATATTAAGGCATCGAGGATATGACATAAAGGAACTTGCTGAAAACAAGAATTTCCTTGAAGTATCACACCTTCTGCTCCATGGTGAGCTACCTAATGCAACACAGTATAAAGATTTTAGAGAGGATATTGCCTATCACGCTCTTGTTAATGAACAAACAAGGAATATTTTCGGTGCTTTCCGTCATTCAGCACATCCCATGGCTGTTATATTATCGGTAGTAGGTTCTCTTTCTGCTTTTTATCATGAGAGCCTTGATATGACTTCAATAGAAGGAAGAGAGTTAGCAGCGCATAGAATGATTGCCAAGATGCCAACCATTGCTGCAATGACTTATAAATATTCACTTAGCCAGGCTTTTGTTTATCCATTAGATGAGCTACATTTTACCGAAAATTTTCTACACATGATGTTTGCCTCACCGAGCAAGAAGTACAAGGTAAATCCTGTACTTGCTAAAGCTTTAGATAAAATTTTTATTTTACATGCAGATCATGAGCAAAATGCTTCTACTTCAACCGTACGCACTTGCGGATCATCCGGATCCAACCCCTTTGCTGCTTGTTAGTGCCGGTATTGCATCTTTGTGGGGGCCAGCTCACGGGGGAGCTAATGAAGCGGTAATAAAAATGCTGGCAGAAATAGGTTCTGTTAATAATATTCCGACCTATATAAAACGTGCAAAAGATAAAAATGACAGTTTCCGTTTGATGGGTTTTGGCCATAGAGTATATAAACATTATGATCCAAGAGCAGAAGTACTGAGAGAAACTTGCAAAGAGGTTCTTGAAGAACTGGGTCAATTAAAAGGTAATCCAATGCTTGAAATAGCTATGGAACTAGAAAAAATAGCTCTCCATGATGAATATTTTATCGAAAGAAAACTATATCCGAATGTAGATTTTTATTCAGGCATAATATACAAAGCCATGGGAATTCCCGCTTCTATGTTTACAGTATTATTTGCCGTAGCACGAACAGCAGGCTGGGTTTCTCAATGGAAAGAAATGTGGGAAGATCAAGAATTCAAAATTACGAGGCCGCGCCAGCTATATACTGGTCACGTTAAAAGAACCTTATAACTAGGTAGATAGATGAAAAAAAACTTGCACCGCCCAAGTTTTTCGAATAATATTGCGACTCAAGTTTGTGCCCGCGTGATGGAATGGTAGACATAATAGACTTAAAATCTGTGGAGCTTAGCTCGTGCCGGTTCAAGTCCGGCCGCGGGTACCAAACCTTAAAAAAGAGATCTTTTTCAGTTATCAAAATTTCTCATCTAACATCATTAAAAACTCTTTCAGTTTAGTTAGCTACAACGTAAAAAGTTATCTGCTCATTGACAATAAAAAATACTTATATATCTTGGATAGAAGATACCAGGAGTGCCATAAATAAAGGCTGAGATTATACCCTACTCAAATTTTTAGAAATTTGATCTACCTGATTCAGGATAATGCCTGCGAAGGGAGGTAAATAGCACTCGTACCTAATGGCATGTTTAGAACATCGCCTTAAGATGATCATCTCTTGGTAAATTTAATATTATTATAACATAATATATGAAAAATTTATCTAAACGAGATTACTCAATTTTAATTGGCAGCGCAGTAGATCATTTTGATACGGCTCTCTATAGTTTTTTAGCTCCGATATTTGCCCAATTGTTTTTTCCCACTTCCGATCCGATAATTTCCTTAATACTAGCTTACAGCGTTTTAGCTACTACAATAATTACAAGGCCATTAGGATCGTATATTTTTGGCCTTATAGCTCTAACTTCCGGACCGGCGGTGAGTTTATCATATTCTTTAGTTGGGGTGGGGATGACCACTTTAGCTCTTGGTTTTCTACCTACCTATAATCAGATAGGAGTTTATGCCCCTATCTTGCTTATTATCCTTCGTTTTTTTTCAGGAATTTTTTCAGCAGGTGAAATTTCAATAGCAAAGCTATATATTTTAGCAGAGAAAAAGAAGAGCGAGGCTTTAAAAAGTTCTTATTTGTACCAGACATCTGTAATGTTAGGTATAGTATTTGCATCTTTTGCAAGTACCATTGCTCTTAATCGTCAAGAATCAATATATTGGCGCATGTGTTTTGTCATTGGGGGCATTACTGCTTTATTCGGTTATATCTTAAGAATTTATAAAACTGAAAAGTTACCGCTCAATATTAAACAAACATTATCATTATATTCTATCGGAACAGTAAAAACCCTATGGGATAATAAAGGTTCATTACTGAGGGTAGCTATTACCTCCGGATTCAGTTATGCAACATACTCAGTACCGTTTATTATTATGAATAATTTAATTCCAGAATTTACCGGATTTACTTTAGAAAATATGATGACTTCTAATACCATACTCTTAATCATGGATATGATCCTGCTTCCCGTAATAGGAACTCTTCTGTTTAAATTTGAGATCAAAAACTTATTATTATTTACTGCTGGAATCATGGCAATTACCATAATCCCAATATGGTATCCAATTGAAACCAGTTCATTTGCTTATATAATATCGATAAAAATTTGGATCATATTAATAGGGGTTGTTTTTAGTGATGTTATAAACTTATGGTATGAGACTATTATACATAAACCAGAAAAATATTTAATAGTCGGTATTGGATATTCAATAGGAACAGCAATTATAGGTAAAATGGCCCCAGCTATTTGTCTTGGGTTATACCATTATACAAAATCCCCATTTGTAATAGGGTGGTTCATGTTCATCATTTCATTAGCAACAATTTTGGCAATTGCTTGGCCTTATAACGATAAGGCCAAAATATGATCCTTAATTTAAATTAAACTACTTGTTTACTGGGATAGTAAATGTAAAAATAACCTCTCTGTGCATGCTATTTTCAACCCAGATGCACCCGCCATGAGCTTCTATAGCTAACTTGCACAAAGCCAGGCCTAAACCTCTTTGTCCATTAGGAATAGCACCCGATTTTGTGCGGCTATTTGAACCAATCGTAAATGGTTCAAATATAGTATTTAACTCTTCTTTTGGTATTTCTCCCCCGTTACTTATGCTAAATTTAAGTTCAAATTCGCTTCTGTGCAGACCTATGGTTATGTCACCTTCGCGGGTATGCTTTATTGCATTAACAATTAAACTATCAATAGCTGAAGTTATATAGTGTAGATCACATTCGATCAGTATATTATCTTCAATTCTGTTGAAAAAATTCAGGTTCTTTTGTTCTAGATATAATTTTTTGCAATATTCTAGCCGATCATATAAAAGCTCGCTTAAATTTACTTGGGTTTTATTTAATTGGTATTTCATGGTACTAAGTTTTGAAACGTCAATTAAATTGTTTACTAGAGTAAGCAACCTATCAGAGCTTTTAGCAATATTTCTTGCCATTTCCTTCCGTTCTTTCTCACTTAGCTGGTCATAATATTCATAAAGTACCTGGCCTGTGGTTGTAATTCCGGTAATTGGGGTATGCCCCTCATGTTCAATATTTTGTAAGAATTCGCTTTTTACTTTTAATGCCTTTTCTAAACTTATAGCATGATCTTGCAACTGATTACCCAGATGAAGTACTTTATCTTCTGTAAGCTGATTTTGCTCCTGTTTGGGTTTTAAAAATGCAATTAATACAGTACTTATCAATAGCAGAAAGTAAATTATTTTAAATTGCAGATTAACAACATAATCAGGAACAAAATCAAGCTGCAGATAATTTTCATAAAACCAGATAGACATAGCTACGCCGCTTATAATCATTAAAATTGCCACTTGCCACCTCATGAGGATTGCAACTGTTATTAAACCGGTAATTAGTACCGCTACATTTATTTGGTTAAATAGACTTATAACAACGAGTAAACTACTGCAAAAAACTAAGTTGTAAAATACCGTTAGATTCCATAAAACAGAAATAAATATTTTATTCTTAAATTTTTCGAGCCAAACCGGATAAGTTATAAATACAGCTGATAGCATTAATGTTGAATAATAGATGGAATTAAGAGTAGTTATGTATTGCTCTTGTAAATTTTTCGGGAGGGGATAAGCATTTGAAAATACTATAATTGCAGAAAATAAGCCAAAATAAACAAATATCCTTTCCTCTTTTGGAGTATTATTCTGGCAAAACCCAATAAAGCTAAACGTTTTGATTGATTGGAGAAAACGGTTAATTTTTCTTTTCCTCTCAAGTCTTAAAGCATCAAGTGGAGATTTATCTTTAATTCCAACCCACCCGCCTTTTTCACCTAATATATAATGGCTTCCCATGAAAAATATCAGGTTACCGAGCATACCGGGCATTATACTGTCTACTTTCGAAAAGATTTTAAAGTAAATTACCGTAACGAACCCTGCAACCATTCCGATTAATACCGCTGTGCTAGAACTGCGAAACCCAAATATGGCTAATATTAATGGAATCGATACTATCGGCATGTAAAACCCGTGAGAAGCCAAAATCATTTCAAGCAAATTTCCTGACAAAAAACTCAGTAATAGCCCTGCAAATCCTATAAATAAAGAAGAGATACGGATCAATAATAAGGTTTTCTGCTCTGATAGCCTAACGCCTAAAGATTGGCATAAATCGTAAGAAAATAATATCGAGGAAGTATTAATATAAGAATCAGCAGTAGACATTATCATTGCCATAATGCCTATTATAAAAAACCCTTTAAAACCAGCATGGCAATAATTATCCAGAACATACCGTAGTATATTATTTTCATTTATATTGGTCACATTATCCGCTAGGAGTAATACACCTGCAAAATCAATTAACATATAAAAACAAGTAATAATAATTCCGGAAACGATAAAAGCTCTAGTGATTTGCGTAGTGCTTTTAGCCATTGTTATCCTTTGAAACAGAGCAGGATCTAGCCCAGGAATCATGAAGAATAAAAATAGTAATATTACAGTGCTAAACCTTGGGTTATCAATATTTAAAACCTCTTTATAATCAAAAAGAGGATTTGTTATTAAAATGTTTGAAATTTCATCTACGCTGCTTATTTCTTTCCAGATTAGAAAAACCATCATGGGGATTACTACTCCGAAAGTAAAAAATTGGATCATATCGGTAAAAGTCACCGATTTAATTCCTCCTAAGCTTGAATAAGTAATAACTACCAAACTACCAAATAATAAAATATAAATATTTACTTCCCCAAATAAATAATTAAGCAAAATTGTAAAAATTGAAAATTGTATCGCTATATTCCCTATTGCCGGAATTATCCCTGAAATTGCGGTAATAATACGTACATTTTTTCCATATACGCTGCCCATAGCTTCAGCTACTGATAACTTTCCTAGAAATTCCTTCATGCGCGGAGCATAAAAATAGGCAATTATAAAAAATGATATTCCATCAGCTATACCAGGAATTATAAAATATAATCCATTATTATATGTTTCTATTAAGTTGAGTGAAACGACGCTACCAAAAATCCATGTCGCAACTATGGTAGCTACTATAGTTGCAGTACTAAAATTTCTGCTACCTATAGCATACTCGCGAATGTTTTTTATACCCCGCCCTGATGCTAGCCCGAAAATTAAATTTAATAATAAAAATGCGATTATAACTGCTATATCAAAATCAAACTTCATAATATTTATTTACGGTAACTTAAATTAGAACTGAAAATTTAATAACGATAATATATTTAGCACTTGAAGTACATACCTAAAATTTCATATTTAGTTTAGGAATAATTATAAGAACTATGTTTTCCTATTTTAATAGGCAATAAGGGATTTAATTATGATATCTTTTATGGCTTTCAAATTTTCGTGTTCGTAAGGTACGAACTGACTCCCCCAAACCGTTTTAGGAAATAGCCTGTCATTCTTAAACCGTATAATAATATGAACATGCAGCTGGGGGACAATATTGCCTATGGTGGCAATATTCAATTTATCTGGTTTAAATTCATTCTGAAGAATTTTAGCTACTTTTCTTATTTCCCAATTAAAGAGATCATAATCAGCTTGTTCAAAATCAGTAATTTCTATAATATTATTTTTCATCGGTACTAAAATAAGCCATGGGTAATTAGAATTATCCATTAACCTTATTTGACACAGTTTTAGCTGGGTTAAATGATGACTATCTCTTTCAAGGATTGGATCTAACTTAAAGCTCATAAAAATATTTATACTTTTTCTTTAACAAGTTTCTTATTAATGATTCCTGCAACTTTATCTATTTCATATAGAGGCTCGTAATCATATTTTTCAAGAAAAGCAGTAGTTTGACCTAAAATCCTTGCAACACCTATATCTATTAATTGCTGAACGAAAAACCTATGTTTTTTAAGTTTAAAATTTTCCGGATAGAAAATGTAAATTGGCTTACCTGTACTTGCTGCTTCGCTGCACATAGAAATTGAATCAGCAGTAATGATTATATATTCTCCTTCTCCTATGATTCCTGGATATGGATTCGGTAAATTCCCATCCGTATCATAAATCATATGAGGCTCTGGAAATTTATTTTTAAAAATTTCTTTTACGTCTTGTGGGGTTCTTCTACTAAAACTAATAAAAACTGGTAAAGAATGATAGGCAGATATAGCAAGAATTTTATTAGATAAGAATTCGGCAGTTTCTGCACTAAATTTATAACTTTTGGTCGATCCCCCTATAATAACTGCAATAAAATTTGGTAACTCCGGATAATTGGTCCTAAATGCAGATTTAGTGTGCAGCATCGAACTCTGCACATCATTTAAAGCACCAATTATTCTAACTATATTAGGTAAGGTATAATTATAATTATCATGCTGGGGAAGAATTATTAGATCAAACAATTTGGGATTCAGTCCCGGGCGCATAATTTGAACAACCTTAATTTTATTATTGAATCTCTTTTTTAAGTAAATCGCTAGCGCAGCAGTTCTCCTACCTGAAGAAACAATAATATCGGGAGGGTTTTGAGACTTTAACTCATTTAAAACTGATCTTTTTATATTTATCGGCCAGGAAACTAGTACAAAACTCGGTAAACTACTGAAATTATTATATTCAATATTTTTTACTTGATGCCTTGGGCTCAATCTAGAAGCTAACGCTAAAGCTTGATTAGCTCCTCCTGTGCGGTTATCAACTAACACCCAAATATCAGGATATGATTTATTGCTTAAATCTGAGGTCATATTAACTAATCTAGTGAAATTGTTGTAAATAACCAATAAATAATTAATATAATCCCATGTCTATATCAGGTAAATAATGATATTTATGCCACATAAAACTTAACACATCTTCTTTTAATTGATTCCCTAAAAATTAAGGTTTATCACGATAAATAAAGTTGTTATAATCCATCATTATTATCATATACTAAAATGCAATCCAAATTGCACGAGGTGTTTTAGATAATAAGTTTTTAAGTTAATTTATGGAGATTTAGTTATGATAAAAAAAATTGCATTAGCTTTCTGCACAATGCTTCTACTTGCTGGTTGTAGCTCTTCTGTAGGCAAGCATGGTGCTGGCCATTCCCAGGCTGCAGCATTC
Organism: Candidatus Megaera polyxenophila; assembly: GCA_037101405.1. Taxonomy (NCBI): domain Bacteria; kingdom Pseudomonadati; phylum Pseudomonadota; class Alphaproteobacteria; order Rickettsiales; family Rickettsiaceae; genus Candidatus Megaera; species Candidatus Megaera polyxenophila. Next base: position 723,242 of record AP017964.1, read on the forward strand.
GAAAAAGAAGCCGGATCTAAAATATTCTTTAGCTACGATAGTTCTTCTCTTTCCCATGAAGCACAACAGACCTTGATGCGCCAAGCAAAATGGCTAAAAGAGCATCCAGCCATTAGCATGGTAATCGAAGGACATTGCGATGAAAGAGGTACAAGAGAGTACAATATTGCTTTAGGTGAAAGAAGAGCCCACGCAGTTAAGGGGTTCTTAGCGCACCACGGTGTTGATTCAAAACGTATTGAAACCATTTCTTATGGTAAGGAAAGACCAGAAGTTATCGGTGATAACGAAGCAGCATGGAGCAAAAATCGTAGGGGTGTTACTGCGCTGAAATAATAAGCAAGCAGTACAAATTACTCTAGGGAGCTAGCTAATTTATTTAGCTGGCTCTTTTTTTTTTATTAAAACAATTTCTTTCTTTCTGCTCATTCGCTATAGATAATTTAGGGGAAAGAAAATAAAAAATTAGGTTTTCCAATACAAAATTATCAGTATACCGCCGACCGGAAGTTTGTTAGTAAATTTAAAAAACTCACTTCCTACTATCGGGTTGTAAATTAACCTAAAAATGCAGTTGTTTAATCATATCTATAAATTACACAGGTAACTAAACGTTTACTAACTGATAAGTTTATATATTTCCGTAAGCAAGCATGTCAATTTCAATTTCTACTAAGTCTTCTGGTCTGCTTGCATGATACCATCGTGCATCTTTTGCTTTAATACCGAATATTTTCTGGCTGTTTAAATAATATTCTTTTAAGGAGAAAATTTTAAGAGGGTTTTTGGCTATGGTAGCGGGTTTTAAAATACTAAGTCCTGTATACATAAAACTGTAATTACCTTCTATATCTGGTCTACTAAGCCTGCCGTATCGATCCATTTCAAAATCTCCATGACGGCCAGTATACCCAACTGCTCTATCATAGGGCTGCAAAAGAAGTAAAAAATCCATTTTTTCTGGATTCCATTCCTTAATCATATCTTTAAAAATGTTATAATTTGCTCGCAGTATAGTATCAGTATTTAGAGTAAATATGGGTTTATCTCCTAATATTTCCTTTGCATTTTTTATAGCCCCTCCGGTTTCCAATAATTCTTCCTCATATATAGTAGTAACGTCAGAAAAATTCGGATTATTAACCATATATTCCTTTAATGAGGACTCGACTTGTTTACGAAGATAATGCGTGTTAATAACAATTTTCTTAAAAGGGTAAGTTTTGCATAAATCCAGAGCATGATGTAGTATTGGCTTACCAAGTACAGGAATAAGTGATTTAGGACTATTTTCAGTTAAGTGCCTCATCCTCGACCCTAAACCAGCTGCAAAAAGCATAATAGTATCAATAGGGGGCAGGGGTTGCCCTCCTTTATTTTTCTCTGTTTTATTAATTAAATCCATGGTCATTATGGTATTTTACTACTTAATTAATAATTTTGCTAAACCAATTTTTTAATTTTAACATTATCGGGTGCGAAAGATCATAATTCAAATATTCAAGGACTAAGGGAATATATCGTAAATAATTACCGTTTTTATCTCTAATATACTTTCTGGCGAATACCCCTAAAATTCGTAGGTTTCTTTGAGCTCCCAGAATATGATAATCTACTAAAACGTCTGGTAACTCTAGTTTTTTTTCCGCAGCAAAATATTTAAGACAATCAAGAGCAAAGGCTCGTGGTACTTTAATTCTTGCATCTTCTAAAACTGATATAACGTCATATATAGGCGAACCTATTATTGCGTCTTGAAAATCAAGTAACCCCAGTGATTTAATACCCTTATAGCTCTCAAGATACATTATGTTTTCAACGTGGTAATCTCTTAGTACAAGACAATTATTAAAAGAGAGTTGATGATTTAAAATTCTCTGCCAAATATCTTTAAAGTCATCTAATTCTATAATACTTAAGTTTCTTTTTAACCGATAAAGAATATACCACTCTGTAAATAATTTAAGTTCATTGAGCAGTAAATTATTATCATAAATTTTTAAACTAAAAGTAGGTATATTCTGTTGTAACAAAATTAATACGTCAAGCATAGAGGAATAAGTATTTTTCCTTAAATGCAAATCGTGTGGAGAATTTTGAATTACATTCTTAACACTCACATCGCCAAAATCTTCCAATATAATAAACCCCTTTTTACTATCAAAATGGAAAATTTCTGGACTAGAAAAATTCTGTGATCTTAAGTAGTGTGCTATTTCAATGAATGGATCAATGCTACAATATGTAGGAGGACAATCCATCAGAATGTATGATCTGTCATCGCTTTCCTTAATCCGATAGTATGAGCGAAGACCTGCATCCCCTTGCAGCGGTATACAGCTTTGAAACCCCTTATAAAAGTAGTTTTGCAAAAACTCTTCTAAATCAGTTTTTCTGAAAGATACCGCAGAAACCATATAATTATTTATACAGCAATACGTTTTGCTTGCGGCCTAGCTGTCGCCTTTACAGCTTTTCTTGCTGTTATTTTGGGTAGTTCATTTCCTTCTACTACACTCTTATTAATAATGACTTCCTTATTTTTAAGCTCTGAAAAATTAAACATGTTTTCCAAAAGTTGTTCCTCTATTATGGAACGAAGCCCTCTTGCCCCAGTAGCTCTTTTTAAAGCTTTCTCAGCGATTGCTTCTATAGCATCATCAGTTATAGTTAACTCCGCATCATTCAACGCAAATAATTTTTTATATTGTTTTATGATTGCATTTTTAGGCTTTGTTAAAATACTGATTAAAGCCTCCTTATCAAGTTCATCAAGGCTAGTAATAACCGGTAAACGCCCTACAAATTCAGGAATCATCCCGAATTTAATTATATCTTCAACTTGTAAATCTTTTAGCAAATCACTATAGCGCATATCTTCCTTAGATTTTACAGAAGCTGCAAAACCTATAGAACTTTTGTTATTTCTGGCATTAATTATAGATTCTATCCCCATAAAAGCCCCGCCACATATAAATAAAATATTTGAGGTATCGATTTGAATAAAATCTTGCTGAGGATGTTTTCTTCCGCCTTGAGGAGGAACATAAGAAACTGTCCCTTCCATTATTTTTAGTAGGGCTTGCTGCACCCCTTCTCCGGAAACATCTCTGGTAATCGAGACATTTTCAGATTTTTTAGCTATCTTATCAATTTCATCTATGTAAATTATACCCTTCTGCGCTTTTTCTACATTAAACTCCGCTGCCTGCAACAGTCTAAGCAAGATGTTTTCTACGTCTTCCCCTACGTATCCAGCCTCAGTTAGGGAGGTAGCATCCGCCATTGTAAAAGGAACGTTAAGAACTTTCGCTAATGTTTGGGCCAGTAATGTTTTACCAGATCCTGTAGAACCAACTAGCATAATATTAGATTTATTGAGTTCTACATCATCCTCTTTCTTTGCAAAACTTTCTAAACGTTTATAATGATTATAAACAGCCACTGATAATACTTTTTTAGCTTTATCTTGACCGATAACATATTGATTCAGAGCTTCATAAATCTCCTTTGGTTTCGGAATGAGAGAAGCTACCTCTGCCAGTTGTTCTTTTGATTCTTCTTTTATGATATCCAGGCATATTTCTACACACTCATCGCAAATAAACACAGTAGGGCCTGCAATAAGCTTTTTTACTTCATATTGGTTTTTTCCACAAAACGAACAATGCAGCGATTTCTTGTCTGATTCGTTTTTCATAATGACTCTAACTCTTCATTTATCTTAAATTACATTATTATCAGGTAAATTTTTGAAAGTAAACTATAAATACATTTGGTATTATTTATAAAGGTTATGGTCACAAAATAACAAATTATATTTATGTTAATAACTTACCAAAAAATTCTAATTTTGAGTTTTTAAACAAGAAATCTTATTGGGAAGTCATTAACTCTCTGCTGTGAATTATTTTATCAATAATACCAAATTTTTGCGCTTCAGCAGGGGACATGAAATTATCCCTTTCCATACTATTTTCTATAGTTGCAATAGTTTGACCCGTATGCTTGGAATACATTTTTTGTAGCATATTTTTAACATTTTTTGTTTCCTTAGCATGTATCTCTATATCAGTTGCTTGGCCTCGATACCCGCCAATTGGCTGGTGGATCATAATTCGGCTGTTTGGTAATGCGTATCTCATTCCTGGCTCTCCAGCAAGAAGAATTGTAGCACCCATAGAGCATGCCTGACCAATACATAAAGTTGCTATTTTAGGTTTTATATATTGCATTGTATCATAAATTGCAAAACCGGAACTTACCACACCTCCGGGAGAGTTTATATACATATACACCTCTTTTTCTGGATTTTCTGCTTCCAAAAAAAGTAGCTGAGCAATGATTAAGTTTGCCATGTGGTCTTCAAATTCTCCACAAACAAAAACAATTCTTTCCTTTAATAATCTTGAATATATGTCATAGGCTCTTTCACCTTTCGATGTTTGTTCTACAACCATTGGTACATATGTCATAAAATGCTCTTTAAGATTTTTAAAAATAGTTAGCTAAAAATATGCTTAGAATGCGGGTTATACATTATGATACCCATATTGTAAATATATTTAAACTAGCAAAATAAAACAGCTAAATGCTAGAAATTTTAGTGTTTTGAGTATAAGTATTAACATTCAGGATATTTAATTACAAGGCTCTTTCATTTTCTTACCAGCTCTAAATATTAGGATTCTTAATAGGGTTATCTATAATACCGAATTTTGCAGCTGTTATGCATCAATTTTGCATCACCGGTTACCGATATCAGCTCTTAAGTTAATATTATAAATATATTTTACTTCTAGAGTTTATTTTCTTTCTTTAGTTTTAGAAGATCATTATAACCGCCTATAAATTTATTATTAATAAAAATATATGGTACCGTAGTCTGTTTTGTTTTTTCAACAAGTTTTTTTCGAAGATCCAGATCAGAACCAAGGTCAATCGCTTCATAAATTATTTTACTCTCTGCAAGTAAATCTTTTGCCATCATGCAATAACTGCACCCTTCTTTTATATAAATAATTACTTGCATATTTTCTCGGTTAAGAACTTGCTCTGCCAAGTCACGACTTTTACTAATAGTTAGCAACTTAAACATTATAAAAACCATAAATACAATAGCTAATAAGATAAGAATCTTGTTTTGTAATTTGCCACCAATTTTCATGAAATAAACCTTAATCTATTTTAAGTTATAAATGGTTGATATTAAGACCACACAGTGAGAATCTTTAATCAACAAGTTTGATTATTATTTTATGCCTAAAACTAAACGTAGTAACCTATTAATTAGTATATTTTTTTAGGGTTAATAAATAGCTATGTTATCAAACACATTAGAATTAACTTTGAGAAAAGCTCTACATCTAGCTTCAAGTTACAAACATGAATATGCTACTTATGAGCATTTATTACTTGCTCTTATGGAGGATGAAGATGTCAAGCTAGTGTTGATAGAAAAAGATATCAACCCCAGAACAATTAGCAAAAAACTTACTGCTTATTTAAAAAATTACCTTGTTGAATTAGTTAATGAAAACATCAAAGAATCAAAACCTACAGCAGGATTTCAAAGGATAGTACAAAGAGCGGTTTTACATAGCCCAACAAATGGACAAAAACCGATTACTGGGGTTAATGTACTTGCTGAATTTTTTTTCGAAAATAATTCGTACGCCCTTACGTGCCTAAAACAAGCTCATCTAAAAAGGGGAGACGTGCTCAATTATAATAACAGGAGTAATAATTCTACCATTATAACTAATCAATATCCTTCAAAGAAGCAATCGTCTAGTGAAAGTATAGAGGAAAATGATATTGCCACCTCCTTAAAATCTCCTAAAAATCTGAATGAATCTAGCTCTAACGACAATACTATTCTAAGTGCTCCAGAGGTAGAACTTCAAAAATATTCTGTTAACCTAAATGCAAAAGCAAATAAGAATGATATTGATTGTTTAATAGGTAGAGAGGCGGAAATACAAAGGACAATAGAAATTCTTTGCAGGCGTAAAAAAAACAATGCTTTACTAGTTGGCGAAGCCGGTGTCGGTAAAACGGCAATAGCCGAAGGGCTTGCCATTAGAATAGTCAGAGGTGATGTACCGGATATGTTAAGAACGGCTGTGATTTACTCCCTTGATATAGGAAGTTTAGTGGCTGGGACAAAATTTAGAGGGGATTTTGAAGAACGCATAAGGGGAATGTTAGAATGTTTAAGAAAGTTAAAAAATGCTATTCTTTTTATTGATGAGATACATTCAATAATTGGAGCTGGTTCTACCACCAGCGGGGCACTTGATGCTAGTAATTTATTAAAACCAGCCTTAGCGAGTGGCCAATTAAGATGTATCGGTGCTACTACGTTTAAGGAATACCGTAATAATTTTGAAAAAGATATGGCACTTGTTAGGCGCTTTCAGAAAGTTATTGTTGAAGAACCTAGCCAAGAGGTTACATTAAATATTTTGAAAGGTTTAAAAGGCTATTATGAAAAACATCATAAGGTAACTTATACGGAAGCAGCTTTAAAAGCAGCTGTTAATTTATCAGAAAGATATATAAATCAAAGGCATTTACCAGATAAAGCAATCGATTTGATTGATGAAGCAGGAGCAAGAGCTAAAACCCAAAAAAGTAATAACAAAAAAGCTGTAATTACCGAAAAAGATATAGAAGATTTAGTGTCATCAATTTTAAATATTCCAAATTTAAACTTAACAATTGATGAAGGGGAACAAATTAGGGATTTAGAAAATAAGTTAAAAAATAGGATTTTTGGTCAAGATGAAGCTATAGAAAGCCTTTGTACTAGTATAAAATTATCTAAAGCTGGCCTTAAGAAGCCTACCAGGCCTATTGGTTGCTACCTTTTTATCGGCCCGACCGGAGTTGGAAAAACAGAGCTTGCTAAACAACTGTCATTCTTTTGTGATATGAAACTCCTAAAATATGATATGTCCGAATTTGTAGAAACTAGTTCTGTTTCTAAACTATTGGGCAGCTCGCCTGGATATATTGGTTTTGAGCAAGGTGGTATGCTTACCGATGAAGTTGATAAATACCCTTATTCAGTTTTATTATTCGATGAAATAGAAAAAGCTAATCCTGAAGTATATAATTTGCTTCTACAAATTATGGATGAAGGGATATTAACAGATAGTACAGGTAAAAAAGTGAAATTTTCACACTGTATTATCATACTAACGAGTAATATCGCTACACAAAAGACAAAGCCATCTATTGGATTTAACAGCTCAGTTTTACCAAAAGGAGATCAATTTGATATAAATATTATTAATAGTGAATTTAGCAGTGAGCTAATAAGCCGGTTAGATAAAATTATCTTATTTAATCCTATAGACAGTATAGTCAGTAAAATAGTCGGTAAAAACCTTGAAGAACTTACGTCTCAGCTAGCCGATAAGAAAGTCAGATTTTCAGTTAGCAACTCTGTAAAACAATATCTCATTAAGAATTATAACGTTGCACAAAGTGGTGCTAGAGTTCTTGATAGGATAATTGATACGGAAATAAAACAACATATAGCCGATGCAATTCTTTTCGGTAAACTTAAAAATGGCGGATTGGTCGATATAGACTATTCTAAAAAACTTGATAAAATCGTTTTTAAATTTAAAGGAATTAACAAAAAAAACTACAAGGAACTTGAGCCACGCTAAGTTTTGTATTTATGGTAATTCAATTTAAATTAGCTAATAGGGCGTATCTTACCCTAATTACAACATTACGGATAAATTTAATTATTTAATAGTTAAATTGTTAAAATTAAATACGTAACTTGATACTTCTATACTAAAATATCATATATATATTTTATTTTCTTAATGGAGGAATTTATGCCTATTTCAGATCCAAAGTCTACCCCAAACGCTTTAACGCCACAAGAAATGGAAGTCTATGTTAAACAAGTGTTAGTTCCAATAATAGATGACTTTACTAAAAAACATAAAGGAAAAGAAATCACCATAACTGATGTGGAAGGTCTCTATAATAATTTAAATAAAACCCTTTCTAAAGATCCTAGAATCTTAGATAAATGGGGTGGTGGCATCGACCAAGATTCAGTTCGTAAAGATATGGCTAAACAAATAGCAACAGAACTAAATACTGAAAGTAAATTAAGTAAAAGCGAGAAGCTAATAAAAGGATTCGGGGAGTTCTGTAAAAAAATTGGCCTCGGAAAGATTGGTGATGCCTGTTTAAAATATACCCAAGGGATTACTCTTAAAAAATCTGCCCAAGAAATTGCCAGCGGAGTAGCTAGCACAAAAATGAGTGTTAGTGTCGGTGAAAGTGAAAGTGCAAAAATAGCTAAACCAATTCAAAAAGGGCAAAGACAGCGTTAGTTATATATAACTTAGAGCTCAGCCTAAGAAAAAGTCCAGAATATTATTAGGGTTGTAATATTAACTTTTAGGGGAGAGTCCTTGCCATCTTTTTATAAGGTTTGTTTCTATATTAAATAAATCTAGGGTTCGTGCTACTGAATGATTAATTATGTCATCTAAGGTAGTAGGATTGTGGTAAAATGCTGGAACAGGAGGGCATATAGCAACACCTATTCTGGCAAGTTTAAGCATATTTTCTAAATGAATCGCACTAAGAGGTGTTTCTCTAACCATTAAAGCTAACTTTTTTTGCTCCTTGATAATGACAGCAGCTGACCGCGTAATAAGATCATTTTCCATGCCTGAGGCTATTGCTGATAATGTTTTCATGCTACAGGGGGCTACAATCATTCCATTTACTTTAAATGACCCACTGGAAATTTTAGCTCCTATATCACTCGGATGGTAAGCATAATTAGCAAGCTTTTTGATATCACCTATTGAAAAGGATGTTTCAGTTGCAATGGTTAAATTTGCTGATTTTGAAACAATTAAATGTGTTTCTACACCGCATTCCCTTAATACTTCAAGTAATCTTATGCCATAAATTGCGCCCGAAGCACCAGTGATAGAAACAATAATTTTTTTAATTTCTGTGGGCATATTAAAATTAAGGTTTACTTAGTTAAATAGCTCCTTATTCTAATATACTAATAATAAACTGGCAACAACTAGAGTTTAAGCTGAATTATTCATAGAATAAACAAAAATACAAAATGCCTAATACCAAACCTCGCTATTTCACCGGCTACAGTTTAATATTTTTTCAGCTTTTGTAAAATAACTATTAATAATTTGAGGATATTACTACACTTTTTATAACCCTTTCAAAGGCTTCCTGCATTTTTTCTATAGTAAAGTTTTTAACCACATAGGTGTATCCATTTGTTCCCATCTCTATGCTTTTTCCATTATCGCTAAGAATTTTGAGTAAACAATAAACTAATTGTTTTTCATCATTTGGATTAAAAACATAACCACACTTAGCATCTTGTATTATTTCTTCTGCTTCTCCTTTAACCCCACATAAGACAGGCCGCGCACATGCCATATAATCAATTAATTTTGTAGGTATAGCTCCTTCAAAAATTTTTAAATCCTTAAGAGTTACAATACATACATCGGCAGCGCTTAAAAACTTTCTTCCTTCACTTTTAGGTAATGCCGGTAAAACTAATACATTTTCTAATTTCAAATTAGCTACATCCTGTATAATTTTTTCTCTCCGTATTCCATCTCCAATTATAACAAAGATAATATCTTTGTTATATTTTAAATCTGCAGCAGCTCTGATAATTACATCAATATTATTAGCTTCTCCTAAAGCTCCAAAATACATAACTACCTTTTTACTACCCCATCCATATTGGCTACGCACGCTAAGGCCAGCATTATAATCTGGATACATTTTCGTCAAATTTACCCCACAATGGATGAAAGCAATCTTTTCAGCGGGTATTTTAATATTTAGTAAGTAATTTTTTATCCCTTTAGTAAGGGTAATAATCTTATAAGCTTTGTTATACAAAAACCTTTCCATCAAAAACATCACGCTCTTGATTAGACTATTTTTTATTGCTCCGAGCTCTATTAAAGAAGTAGGCCATAAATCTCTTACCTCTAATACAAAAGGAATACGCCTTAGTAAACATACTAACCCTGTAGTAAAGGCACAAAATAAAGGAGGAGAAGAGATTAAAACTACATCTGGTTTCTTTATTAACAGCATTGCTATAGCAGAAGAAATAGAAAAACTAATATAGTTAAAAATTCTCCCCATATAGCTACTGTGCAAACCCAAATATGACCAGATCCTTATCACTTCTACTGGCCCTACTTTAGTTTTCTGTAATAGCTTTTGTTTAAAGGATAAATTAGCTGTGTTCCCTTTCATGTATCCTATTTTACTACATACCACCGTCACTTTATTGCCTTTTAAAGCCAAATTTTGTGTAAGATTATATGTAAGAGAATGACCGGGTTCGTCCTCAGATTGAAAAAACTGATAAATTATAACTATATTCACTTATAACCTTCAAATATACTAGTAAATTTTTTATCTTCCCATACTATTTCCTTTGACGCTTTATTTAGGTTATTTTTATATTTTTTTAAAATCTGCTCATTTTCAAATAACGAATCTAATGCGTGAGATATCTGGGAAGAGGAAGCAAAATCAGCTGTTAAACCTATCTGAAATTCATTTAATATGTTCTCAATTGATGGTAATTTTGCAGATAAAATTGGAATTTCTGCAGCTATAAATTCAAAAAGCTTGTTTGGAGTACAGTAATAATTATTTAAACATGTTGCTTGATAAGGAATAATTCCTAAATCCGCGCATGATGTATAATCTAATAGCTCCTCTTGAGTAACTGCTTGATGAAAATGAACTTTTTTGGATAGATTATGTTTTATTGTAATAGATTGCAATAAACTTCTTAATTGTCCGTCTCCTAAAATTACTAAATTAACAAGCGGATTTTGGACATAAGCCATGGATTCAACTAACTTTTCTAGATTCCTATTAAGCGATAAGCCACCTTGGTATAACACAACCTTAGCATGGTCTTGTAAACCAAATTTTTGATGGAATATCTTACTGTTAATATTAACCCTATTCTTGGAAGGTAAGGCATTAGAAATAACATATACTTCATCAAGAAGATGATATCTTTGCTTTAGCTCTTGTGCTATCAGCTTATTAACAGTTATAACACTGTCACAATGCCCGATGTATTTTTGTTCTAGCTGTTTCCATTTTCTTTTTTCTAAATCTGAAAATTCCTGCTCAGCATAAAGCTCATGACTATCATATACTACTTTTGCATTGCATTTAGCAGCTGCATAACATGCCGCTGGAAGAGTAGGTAAATCATGCGCAACAAAAACCGCAGGTTTATGTTTATCTAATACACTCCGAAATACACTTAAATAAAAATCTTCCATATCCGTAGTGAACCAGGTTATCTTCCTAATTAAGGTTCTGGCAGCAGAACTAAGAGGCATGTATTTGTTCACCCACCTATAAAGCCACAATAAAAATAATTTTCTGTTATTTTTATCTATTCTTGGATAAAATGGAAGCCTAACTACCCTTTTATCATCCGAGAAAAGAGCACTAGTTTTTGGCATCGCTATTATAGTAACTTTCCAACCTGTAGATTCTAAGCTATCAGCTTCTTGTATTATCCGACGATCAATATTACTATCTGTAGTTAGCATGACCACTATATCAGGTTTCATAATTACCTACTGGCAATGTCTTTATCTATAAAGGTTTTATACCATGTTTCAAGAGATAATACTCCCCAGACTACCCTTCCGAATTTTGGTTCATTACCTATAGCATGCTCTAATTTCTGTATGTTATATATACCTCTTTGCCTTGCAGAATTTGATAATAAAGTGTCTAAAACAAATTCCCGTGCTTCATTCTTAACCCATTTTTCTAATGGAGTTGGAAAGCCCATTTTGTCTTTACGTTCATATATGTCTTTTGGTAAAATTGATTTAACCACATTTTTAAATAAATGTTTGGTATCCCCATTCTTAAACTTTATATGCTCAGGAACAGTTGCTATAAATTCTAGAATCCTATGGTCTAATAGTGGCACTCTGGATTCAATTGATGCAGCCATACTTGTTCGGTCTTCAACTTGTAATAAAGCCGGTAAAGAGCCTTTAAGATCAAAGTAGCTCATTTTATCTGTAATAGATGAAATCCCTGAACGATTAAAAATTTTACAGAAGGTTTCAAAAGAAGAATAATCACTATTAAACAGCTGATCAGAATATAAATCTTTAGATCCCTCTCGTCGGTCTATTAAATGAAAATATCTTTTATCCCAAGTGTCAAACAGCCCATTCTTCCAAAAAGCCTTTAACATAGGTATGTAAGACTGAAGAGTGGTAAGGTTCTTTGTAATTGAATTCAGATTTAAACCATTATTAACTCCTACGAATGAACCATTTATGCTATCTAAAATACACTTCTCTAAACATGCGATAAGATATCTTGCATAACCTATAAATATTTCGTCTCCCCCTTGTCCTCCTAACACAACTTTAACTTTCTCAGAAGCTAATTTTGAAACATAATACTGCGGTACAAGGCCCGGACCGGCGGCAGGCTCATCCATATAATAAATAAGCTTAGGAAAAATGTCCGGAAATTCACTTCCTTTAATGTAAACCTCATTATATTCTGCAGCGATAGAATTAGCCAAAGATTTGGCGTATCTTGTTTCATCATAGGCTATACCATCAGAAAACGCTCCCGTAAATGTATTAATCTTGCCATGAGATAAAGTTCTTGCAGCAAGAGAAGCGACCGTACTAGAATCCAATCCCCCGGATAAATGAGCGCCCAATGGTACATCTGAACGTAGATGTATAGCTACCGAGTTTTCCAGCAATTCTAATAGCTTGCTACTAAACCATTTTTCATCATGAACAGTATCAGTGCTATAATTAAGATCCCAATATTGGGATTTGTTGATTGTAAGTTCTTCGTTGCCATACTGCACTACCATAAACCAACCAGGCTCAAGCTTATAAATATCTTTAAACATAGTCTTGTAGCCTAAACAAAACTGGAAAGTTATATAATCCTGTAACCCCTGTGGATTCGGTTCTGCTTTAACAAAACTTGAAGCTAAAATTGATTTTATTTCAGAAGCAAATGCAAAATTTCTTCTATCCCAAAAATAGTAAAAAGGTTTAATACCTATCCTATCACGCGCACAAAATAATCTTTTCTTTTTTCTGTCCCATATAGCAAAAGCAAACATTCCTAGTAAATGCTTTAGACAATCATCTCCCCACTCTCTATATGCGTACAATAGTACTTCTGTATCAGAATGCGAAATAATAGGATGCCCCTTCTTAATAAGTTCCTCACGCAATTCAATATAATTGTAAATTTCCCCGTTGAAAACTATTACAAGATCTCCATCTTGCGACTGAAGAGGTTGATGTCCATGTGCTGTATCTATTATTGCAAGGCGTCTATGACCTAAACATATATTAGTATCCTGCTCTAACCAAGTACCTTCGCCATCAGGCCCTCGATGAGATATTAAATCTTTCATTATTTCGATTCTTGTTCTTAAAAAGAGTTTATCTTTCTCAGTACTTATTAAACCAACAATTCCACACATATAATTATTTAACTCTTTATTATTAACATAACACCATTTAATTCTGGTACTGCATAACTAATTCGTCTATTTAAGCACATGCTTTGACTGATTATAAATATTTAAAATAATATATTGTTAGCTATTACTCATTTCGGACTATTTAATATCTCCATCGAATACCAACGTTAATAGTTTTAGCATGTTTATAAGAACGTAAATCAAATTATTAATATTTTTTAGGAGCTTCTACTTCTCGCTTGATAGTATAGCAAAGCTTTCTTTTTTTTTAGAAAGTGCTGATAGTATAAACATAATCTTTATCTTACTATAATTAATACCCTACTACTTATACTACAATCTAAAGGACACGCTAAAACCAAATCTCCTTGTACTAATAGATATCTTCAAAGCGTAAGTATATTTTTGTCTAATTCTTTTATGAAAGTAGTATAAGAATATTTTTCGTTTAAAATAATATCTTTAAACGCTTTATCTGTAATCTTTTTTCTTAAATCCTTATCTTTCAATTTATCTATTATTTCTTCTAAATTACTAAAATCTTTTTTTAATGAGAGATAATGAACATCTTTTATAAAAATATTACTATAATTTCCCTCGAACATAATTTGTAAAGTTTTGGTAGCAGCAGCCTCGAAATGCCTAGGAGACACTTGACCATAATTTATTTTGCCCTCAAAATTTTTTAAGAATTTTTCCCAAACTTCCTTAAAAGTGGCAGTAGGATGTTCTTTTTTGTAGGCTTCTTCTTTTTTCTGAAGAGATCCATCCCAATCAAAAATACTCGCTCCGCTTTCAACAGCAAGAGTCGCTTTTGAATTTGCTAGCGCTTTTATCCAATTATCCCCATGTAAACGATCTTTAATATTAGAAGAAATATCACTACTAAGGTTATATTCTCTACAAATTTTTTTGAATTCCTCCCCTATAAAATATTTTTCGTAAGACAATTTACCAAAAAAATATGGAAGAAGCATACCTCTATAAAAAATATCAATAGGGCGATAACTTTCTTGGGAAAAAGTAAATTTTTTCATCCTATCTTCAACATACCCTGTTAATGTATGCATCACCTGCAACGATGAAGGAACTTTTGTTTTAAAATAAATATCCCATTGGTCTTTAGGTATACAAGTTAAAAAAAGGTTAAACTGCCACTGATTTAGCAAATGAAAGGTCAAATTTGTATTCAAGGTCTCATCTTGCTTCATTAATATTTTAAACCCAGTAAAATCTTGTAAAGACGGATGAAACCTATTATTTATTGCTATGACATTATTTATGTCATACGAAATAGTATTATGGATAATATAACCGTCATAAGATGATATATCTATTTTTTGATCTTCTAAGTCTTTATTATATATTTTTTTAAAAAGCGAATAGAGTAAGAACTTACAGCGTGTTATCGAATTATTAAATAAATTAAAAATATCAATATGATTATTTGACCTGTTGCGGATATTATCTATATGATGAATAATCATACTGTATTTACTAGGGTCAAACCAACATACTAAAAGAATTTTCTTTTGTTTCATCTTAGATAAATGGCTTTAAGATTTCTGACATTATAAATAACCCATCCGGATATTTATTGTTTTATGCTTACGTTTCTATATTTTTCCACATCATTAAAAAAATAAGAATGTTTTAACATACAAGTTTTAATCTTATCAAAATTCTCTTTAGTCCAATTAGCAGTAATTTCAAGACCTTCTTTTAACGAAATTTTACACGCAAAACCAAGTTCTTTTTTTGCTTTAGCTGTGTCTCCAAACCTTTTCCCAGATCGATCCCAAGTTCTTGCTTCTATCTCTAACGGCCTGCTCAAATTACCAGTAATATCGTTAATAGTTGAGGCTAAATCTCTTATTGACGTTTCATCCCCGGATGCAAGGTTGTATACTTCCCCTGGAAGACCTTTTAAAGCACACACTATTAAACCTTCGACTATATCATCTACATAAATAAAATCACGAGTAGCTATTCCACCTTTCTCTAAAGGAAGTTCCTCATTATTTAATGATCTCCATATAAAGGAAGGTATAACGTTACGCCAGATGGTATTAGCAGGGTTTCCTCGCCATAAACCAGCCCCCAAAACTTCTCTAGGACCATACACATTCTGAAAACGTGCTTTCACAAATGGTAAGTTATACTTTGCATAATAAAAATTTCCATAAAATTCCCCTATAATTTTAGATATTTGATAAGGGCTATCTAAGTATAACGACACTGTATCATCCTCAGTTGTAGCATTAGCTTCATCAAAAGTTTTCTGAGCAACAGTGCATCCAGCAGAAGAGTATACTATTTTTTTTAATGCGGTTACTTCTTTAAAATACTCACAAATCTTTAATGTGGTAAAGGTATTATTTTCGTGATCAGCTAATGGGTTGGTAATACTGGATTGATTACCGTGATAAGTAGCCAAATGGAATACATAATCGAAATCTTTACCGACAGAATTTAATATGGTATCAGAAGTTATAGAGCCATAAACAAATTTTATTTTGTTTGATATAGGCAAGTTAAAAGCTTCAGACGAAAGCAGATTATCTACTACAACAATTTGATCAGGATTTTCACCTAAAAGCCTGTGGCACAAATTGCTACCAACAAAACCCGCTCCTCCAATAACTAAAATTTTCTGATTACTAAACATCTTGTTTCAAGTGTGTAAATGTTTCTTCAATACCATAATTTTTATAATACTCTATGGTTTTTTTAATACCATCTTTCAATCCTGTACTAGGTAACCAGTCAAAATCTTGCATAGTGCGAGAAGGATCCAAAAGAATAGAAAAAACATCGTCAGGGTTACGAGGTTTTACTTCAGCCGCCTCAGACCTTCCTAATGCCAAAACAGTATAATCAAATAATTCTTTAATAGAAAAATCTTTTCCTGATGCTAAGTGATAGGTGCCATTGCCTTGACCATCTACGGCTTTTTCTATACAGTCAATCATATCTGTAACATATACAAAATCCCGTCTTGTATCCATAACGAAACAATTCTGGTTAGTAGTTAAACGCTTATAAAAGGTTGGTAGAGGACCACTAATATTACGAGGACCATATGCATTTGCTAACCTAAAAGTTACATAATTAATTCCAGAGAGGTGTACATAATCTTCCCCTGCTGTTTTGCTTATTGCATAACTTGAACCCCTCGGTAAAATTGGATGATTTAAAGTAATAGGTTGCTCTACTGGCTTTAACCCATAGCATAAAGCTGTTTGAAAGTATACAAAACGTGAAACTCTCGCTTTCTGCGAAGCTTGTAAAACAATAGCTGTTCCTGTGGTGTTGGTCTGGCAATCTTCTACCCAATTGTTTGGATCTTTATAAGAAGCTGCGGCATGAACCACTACATCGGGCTGGAATTCATGAACTAAACTATCCACCAATTCTTTTTCCGTTATACTACCTTCTACCACTTTAAGGTTTTTATGAGGACTTAAGTTGTCCCTTCTACCAGTTGCATAATTATCTAAAACAAGAACTTGCTCACCTCTAGATAAAAGACGATCCACAAGATGCGAACCTATAAAACCAGCCCCTCCGGTAATAAAAACTTTTTTCATTAATAATCCTCTTTAAATTTATTTATTATCAACCATTTAAGTATTAAACTGGCGTTAACTTAAAACCAATAAGATTATACTTACTACTTTAATAAGGTCAAGTTTTTTTATCTCCCGAGCTATAATTGTGCAATTAACTACAAAACTTAAAAAAATATACTTAAAAAGTATAACAAAAGCTCTCCCCATAGATAGAAGAAAAAGTAAAATCTACCTTTTTGTTTAACTTGTTAGAAGGAATAAAAATTTCCTAGGAAACAAGAAAATGTTGACGTTACTAAAAAAAAACTCACTATAAATAAGCTAATATTAGATAGAGTTTTTAAGTTTATCTAAAAAAGGTTTTATGTGGTTACTCCATTCATATTTTTCTTTGCAAAAATTATAAGCGTTTCTCCTCTTCTCAATTAATTGGTTACGATTATTTATCAAATTCTTAAAGCTTTCAACAGAACCGTTTATATCACTCGGATTATAAATTATTCCTAAATTATATTTAGATATCCTTTCAGTAATATATTCCGTATTGGAAGATACTATAGCTAAACCAGCGTTCATATATTGGCCAAATTTATTTGGGCAACAGTATTTTTCATTAAGACTTGCATCCGGAAGGTACGGGATAATACCACAATCATATTTTAATAAACTTTCTGTCATCTCATCTTCTAATACCGGAGGAATAAAGTTTAAGGTTTTTTTATAAGTTTTTTGGGCAGTTTTAATTATTTGCTCTTTTTCTTGGTCAGTAATATTAGACACTCTTATATCCAAGATAGCATTATCCGGATTTAGTAATTCCCAAATCTCTACCAGTTCATTAAACCCTCTACTTTTATTGGCACTTCCAGCACTAACAACAAACTTCACTTTACCCTTTCCTAAGCTAGAAAAATCAGGAGCTAAATTATCAAAAGGCCTGCTATTCTCTAATAAAATAAACTTTTCTTGGTTTACATTATATTTCTGTTTATAAAAATCTATAATTTTCTGGGAAACGCAAGGTATAAACCAGGCATCATTAATACATTTTTCTTCTATAGCTTTTATCGTATTAATCGATTCTTTTGGATAATCCCTACATAATTCAGAAAATAGTTCTTTAAAATCTACAATAAATCTTTTGTTAGTTACGCTAGCAAATTGCTGAGCCATAGCACCCCCAAAAAATAATTCTAACCCATAGAACACGTCAGCTTGCAAGAACTTTTCCGAACCATTTTTTTTCATATAGTGGTTCGTAAAAGTAGGTATATACTCATACCACCTGCTAGCAAAGAAATCTGAAGATCGTGGCGCAAACCAAGAAGGAATATAACTGTAAAAATCTATATTTAGCACCTCATAATCTCCAAAAATCTTAAATTTGCTATAGCCTTGAGATATCGGTAACTGGTTAACATTAAAAAAAATATTAACTAGAGCAACTTCATAGTTGGCTCTTTTTAGCGAATTCGCTAAAAAATAGTATCTGGGATCAATTTGGATGTATCCCGAAGAAACCAAACAAATTTTCATTTCTATATTACAAAATTAATATTATTAAAATAATCAAAAACCAGTAGCAGTTTTTCTAGCTTTTATTGTAATTTCATAGGGTCTCATAAATAATTTACAAAACCAACTGGGCCAACAAGTTATGTCCTCCTCAGATTTTTCAAATTGAGCTAAAAAGTTAATAATTTTTTTGTAAACATTCTCAAGGTGGTTATTTTGAGCCCAAAAATTATTTGGAGATATAACCCAAAAACCGTTATAATATGTCTTTATAGGCTTCAGATTTGAATTAATTAAGGTCTTTTCTAATAAAGATTTGTTAAAAGACCTTAAATGAACAAAAGGATAAGGACATTTTAGGTGAGGGGAATAGTACATCAAATTTTCGTTATATGGAACGCGGATATAAACTACCCCCTCAGGCTTAAGAGCTTTATTTACACAATATAAAAAAGACCCCACATTTAATACGTGTTCTAATATATCTGTCGCAATTATAATATCAAACTCTTGTTCAAAAGGTAAATTCTCTGCATTTGCTTTTATGCAACGTACAGATAATGGTAAACTATTAAGATATTGATCGCATATATCAATAGCTGTTATATCAGCCGCTCCTTTTTCTATTAATTTTTCTATTAAGAAGCCACGGCCCGAACCAATATCACAAATCCTTTTATTTTCTACATCAGTAATACACCTTGCCAGATCCTTAGCTTGATTTCTAAGGTATTTTTGAGGTAGCACCTTCTCACTTAAATCATCAGAACAAATCTGATCGTAATTTTGCAAATAGGAGTTAAAAATAGAATCATTTAAATCCTTTTTTCCAAGAAAGTTTAAAATCTTACTATTTATACTTGAGGGTGAACACCATGAGCAATTATTACACGATAAGTTTTCCACTCCATTTCTACAATCAGGACATATTAACATTATGTATACATTTTTTTATCTTATTAAATATAGTTTGCAGTTTTTTTACACTTTGAGTTATTTTGCTGAAAATATATCTTCTCACTTTATAACTATTTAAGACTTTTCCAATTAAAGGCGGTTCAATAAAAAAATTGATAGTTCTAATAAGCAGCCTCGGTTGTCCTACTGTTTTATAAACAGTAAAAAGGACTCGCGACACTGCTTTGTTGCCTATATCAAATATTATTATATGCGTATTACCCACTTTTTGTTTTTCAATAACAGCTAAATTTAAATAACCTTTATCGTCGTTTAAATATTTAAAATCATAGACAGAGCCAAAATTTTTACTATCAAACCAAATAATTTCCAGCTTGCTTAAAACGATAGGTAAGGCAAACTGAAATTCTATAAAATGAGGTAATGGCACATGTGAAACCGCTGCTGCATAAAAAGTAATATCTTTATTAATGACCGTATCTTCAAATCCGTGTCTCACAATTGAATTAGTAGCTTCTACAACTGTGACCCAGCCCCAATTATTTATATTAATTGGCATTAAACTATGTATCGCTCGGTTAATCTCATACTTTGTATTTCTGTCAACTATAGATGAAAAAATACTAGCATCCCAAAATTCCACCGGTACCATTCTATTGCCACAATTTAATAATAGTGGAGCAGAAATAACTTCTACTTGTTTAGGATGAACTGGGTAACAATCGATTACTTTTTCTACTTCTTTAATAAAAGATTGATAGGTGTATTTTCCAGATTTAATAATATCATTATAAGCCTTTTCAGTCATTTGAGAAATATAAGATAAATCCTTTAAGCTTTCAATTACTTCTTCAATATTTTTCCAGTCTTTCCTTAACGAAATGTAATGCTTTCCTGGCAAAACCACCCCAGAATACTCCCCTTCATATAAAATTAATGCAGTTCGGCACATTATAGCCTGAAAAATCTTAGGAGAAATTTGATTCATTAAAATTGCACCGTCTTCTTTTAAGAAAATTTTAGCAATTTCCTGATAAGTTGCCTTTGGGTTTTCTTGCAGATAAGCTTGTATTGAAGTTTTTAATGTCCCATCCCAATCAAAAATATTAGCTCCACTTTCTGTAGCAAGCGTCGCACGCCCGCTTAATAAAAAATTATACCAATCTCCAGAATTATTAAACCTTTTGGTATCTTCACATTCAATATCAACCTGAATTTGGTGTTTTTTACATATATCTTTCATTTTTACACCAATTTCGTATTTTTCCTGTCCTAAAGATCCATACCAATAACCTAAGCTTCTACCCCTATAAACAATCACATTTTCGCGCTGGTCTAGGGGAGGAGTGGTAAGACTAATTTCAGGAATATAACCCGTTAGATTGTTAATAAAGGTTACATTGGGAAATTTACTTTTAGGATATACGCAATCAATAAATTGCGTAGGTACACAAGTAAATACAATATTTATACCTAGTTTTCTTATCCAATCATGAGCCTGATATGTGTTTTCATACTCATCTTGTATAAACAATATCTTTAAACCTTTAAAATTAGAGACCTGTTCTGCTACCTGGGGTGAGATATATTGAGATAAGGAAAGGCGGACAGAATAATGTATAATAATTACATCTGCAAAATTTATAGCTGAGTTACATGCAATATCTAATGTACCTATTACATAAAATATATTATGCCTAGAATATTTTTTAAAACTGTCTAAATGTTCTATTATTGTTGAAATTTTACATTCATAGTCATCGTAAAATACGATAATATTAAACTTATTGTCAGAAACTTTCATTTACTTTTTTAGCTTTTCATTAAACCTTTATTACTTGATTAGCCATTTAGCAGGATGAATGAAAGTAGTGGCATCTTGTTTATATTTATTAATCACTTTAAACTGAAAACTTCTATCCAATAAATCATAAAATAACGCTGTACTACTATCATCTAGATCAAGTTGCTTATAGACCGCAAGAGAAACTACATATTCACCGTTACCTAATAATAGCTCAGGATAGGTTAAGCAAATTGTTTTTTTTTCTCCTTTTTTAAAAAAGTGCTCTGTATCATAAACATGCACTGTAACAGGTTGCCCAGCCAAAGTATAAGTGACTATAACATACTTACATGGATAGAACCCCTCTTCTTGGCATTCAACTATCATAATAAAATTAATACTCTCTTTACTGTAAAACGTAAAGCATTTTTCTTCCTCAGAATTAACCATATAAAAATCTTCTATCCGTATTTCTCCACTTCCATTCCATCTCAAAACAGATCTCCCTTGTTGACCAGGAGTATAAGTTTCGCGCTCATTATGGGTTATTTCTAGCTCTTGAATTACTCCTTCAATAACTGCACCATTCCCAGTTTCGTTTTCTTCTTTCTCTTTACTTGAGAAAGATAATAAAGTTTTATCTAATTGATTTCCTGCTACAGGAAATTTAACGTGTTCAGCCTCAGAAGAATAATCAACCCTACAATCATCGTGGGCTATTTCTAGCTCTTGAACTACTCCTTCAGTAATTGTAGGACTAAAAGACTTGTTACATTCTTTCTCATTACTTAAAGAAGATAATAATGAATTATCTAGTTGGTTTCTTTTTAAGAAAGCTTTAGATTTTAATTCACTATTTTCTTTTTCTAATCTGGCTTCATCACGCTCGCGCATGTATTTAGTATAGGCTTTACAAACCTCTAAAGCCTCCCCTTGCATATGAATATTCCCATTTTTCATCCAGATAACCTCAGTACAAAATTGAATGATTTGAGATGTGGAATGAGAAACTAAAAGTAGTGTTGTTCCATCATGAGTTAATTTTTTCATACGCTCTGCTGATTTAGCAGCAAAATATGCATCACCAGCACCCATGATTTCATCAATAATAAGAATTTCGGGGTAAATTGCCGTTGCAGTAGCAAATCCCAAACGGGATAACATACCTAATGAGTAGGTTTTTATTGGCTGATCTATAAATTCACCTAACTCCGCAAATTCAATAATGTCTTCTATAGATTCTTTCATTTGTTTAGGATTTAAACCATTATAAATCAAAGAAGATTTTATATTTTCTCTCCCAGTAAATTCTTGATGAAATCCTAAACCTGAATCCATTAAGCTCTGTACTTTTCCATATATCTCTACTTTACCTGAGGTAGGAAAATAATTACCTGTTGCAAGTTTAAGTAAAGTTGTTTTGCCTGCTCCATTCTGTCCTATAATACCAATCCTTTTTCCTTTATTAATAGTAAGGTTTATATCTTTTAAAGCTTGAAAAGTATTAACTTTTGATTCCTTTCCAAATAGCCTATTTAGCCCAAGAAATTCTGTAAATATTTCTCCAGGAGTAGTAAAAAGAGGATAAATTTGATTTACATTACTAAACTTAATTGCTATTTCTTTAGACATAATTTACAATCAAACCTTTAAATTTATGAAAAAAGCGATAACCTATAAAAAACATAAAAAAACTGACTAACAACATTGAAATAAGTACACTATATGGAGGCAATTTTTCGTATACTAAAATATACTGGTAAGAAATAATATATTTTGCAAAAGGATTGAAATTTATTATGAGCGATAATTTTTCAGGCACCATACCAGGCGTATAAGCAATTGGAGAAGCAACCATTAAAACCATACTAAAAAAAACTATAAAATTTTGGGTATCTTTTAAAACTATATTTATTATACCCAGACACCATCCGAGCCCTATTAGAAACATCATCTGCAGAATAAAAACAATAGGTATGAAACAATAAAAAACAGAGAAATGGTGATTATAAATACTCAATAATATCACTGATAGAATACCAAAAACAAATCCGACATGAGACTTAAAAACAGCTGTAATCGGCAAAATATCTATAGGAAATACAGTATTCTTTAAAAGATTTTTGCTACTTACTAAAGATTGTGTGGTCATGGCCAGAGATTCTGAAATAGCTAAAAAAGGTACTAATCCTGCAAAGATATATAAAACATAATCGGCTTGGGAAAGGTCGGGTAATCTTATATCAAATATAACAATATAAATTGTTGCGTATACAGACAATAACAAAATGGGAAAAAGAACAAGCCAAAAAGTACCTAATACTGATCCAGCATTTTTTTTCTTTAATTCATCTAATGTAGAAGAGTATATTAAATTAAAATTGTTCTTAAATAATTTAAAAGCGTTAGTAATTTTCATATACTTTAGAGTAAATTTACAAATAGCGTCTAAAATAACAACTCCTTTATAAATGTCAATTCTTATTTTATCTTAGGCTATATCTTACAAAGAATAATCCCCCTTTCCGAAATGGATATTGCTAATCTATATGATAGCTGAGTATTATTATCAATTTATTTTGGATTAAAAATATATTCTATTTTCTTAGACTTAATATCATCTATTTTATAAATAAGATCTGTAGGTCTAACATAACTTTTAGATAATGCGCTAAGATAGTAATACTCAAAAAGAGGATCATAGTCTGTACATAGCTTAGGAAAGTAGGTCATAACATCACGTTTATTAAATTGTGTTACATACCCTTTAATTGGTAACCTTCTAGAGGTATCTATATTATTAATTTGGCTAATATCACTCACATTGAGTAAATTAATGATATAATCCTCTACTCTCAGGTCATTACTGCCATCAGGAAATGGTTTATTTCGCATAAACACCCAAGAAAGGCCATTTATAGTATATCCATATTCAAAAAACTCAAATGCTACCCTTACAACTGCGATATAGGGTTCAATAATCAGTACCCCATCGGGGGACAAAAGGCTAGTTAGCTGTTCAAAAAATTCATAGGAATATAAATTACTTACCCCAGCACTTCCTTTTAGGTCAGTCTAAACGCCTATTTGTATTACATCAAACTTTTCGCCTCTATCTAAAGATTTTTGGATATAACGTCTTGCATCCATTATATTCAATTCAATTTTAGAGTGTCGAAAGATAGATTTAATTTCAGGAGCTGAATATTTATTAAACGCCTTTATGACCTCCGGATTTAATTCAACTATTACAACTTTTTCAACAGACGAGAGTTCTTTAACAGCATATGGAAATTCTCCGCTTCCTAACCCGAGTTCTAAAATTTTTTTAGGGCGAAACTTAGGGTCTAAGGCCTGCGGTACTGCCAGCGCATTATGGGGAACCCCTATACGTCCTTTATCTAATATTGCAGCAGAAGCTCTTAAACCGAATGGCCTTATTACTAATCTAAAAGGAAATTGTTGATCAAAATATACAGGAGCTACAGAAGTCCTTCCTTCAAAAATTTCAATTGGATGGCTTTTTCCTATATCCTTAGAAATTTCTCTAATAGAACTAAAGGATTGATTAAAATAATCCTTAGGAAAAAATATGGTAAATAATATTAACATAATAAATCCGCTTTGTAGTAAGAAAGTTTGCACTACTTTTTCTTTCGACGCAGAAATAATTTTAGAGTTATTTATTAATACCACAGCACTATAACATGTCCATGCCACTATAATTGTTGTCATTATTGTGCCAATAGTATCGAATAAAAAGACCGGGGTAATAAAGGCACCAAATATGTTACCTAGAGTAGACCAGAACAACACTCCACCAAAAGTTGCTCCGGCTTCATCAATATTACGAATCAAAAGTCGTGATACAATAGGTAGGTAAGCACTAAAAAAAGCTGTAGGTATCAGAAAAGGTATAGCTAGTATTATTGTAACAAGAATTGATAAAATAGGTACAGTTATATTTGCATAAAGTTGGTCTAAAACCACAAATGGTATACTTACGGCAATTAGCAAGGAAGAAAATCCACCGATAAAAAGGTACATAAGGATATTACCTTTTGCTTGCGTTTTATCAACCCAAACACCACCTATTGCTTGTCCAATTCCCATACATAACAAAAAAACAAATAATATAGAAGGAAATAAAAAGGGAAGGGGATTAAAATAGAACGCAAGAATCCGGAAAATTATCATTTGAAAGGATAAATTGACAAAACCAAATAAAAATACTGCTCCCTTTAATTTTATACATTCAAAACAAGATAACGATATGTTTAAGCGAGTGTTTTTTTGATTAGAAGACAAACTGACATTGTCACTGAAGTTTTGGGTATATATAACTTTTTTATACCATATATAAAAAATATAGCACCTATCACTATATTAATAGTCGCAGATAAGTAAATTACACCATTTATTTTTATAAGCTCAATAAGGAATATAGATGATAAGGAACCAATAGCTGCTCCTATAATGTTTATTCCATAAAAAATGCCTATTGTTTCGCCAAAATCCTCGATTTTATCTCTTAAGAAATGAATAACTATTGGAGTTGTCATACCCATCAAAAGAGTAGGAATAGATAAAACTAAAAGGTTAATAATAAAATCGCAAAATACCGAATTACTACAAACAGATAAATTTACTTTGTTAGCCCACCTAATTAATTGGATAGAAAAGAAACCAAAAGCACCTATAGCTATTTCTATAATAGCATAGAGCTTCAATAAATTTTTTGAAGAAACTCCAAGAGAAACTTTTCCTCCCCATAATGCTCCAAATCCTAAGCCTATCATAAAGATAGTTACTATGAAAGTAATGGATAAAAAGTCAACTCCTATTTCTTGAGTTAAAATCCGTTGCCATGTGGTCTGATATAATAACGAAGAAAATCCTGATAAGAAAAATATAATCGCTGTTATTTTTCTAGTATCATTAGCATTTATTGTGGAAAACCAATTAAAATCTTTTAATGATAACCTAATAATACTTAAAAATGGTATAAATTTATTCATAAAATTTGGGTAATAAGTTGCATGTTAAAATGAGTTACTTTTTGCGCTGAATAGCCAACAGAATATCTTCATATTCTATCAAACCTCCTAATCCTTGGGAAATTATTATAGAAGTTATTTTATGAATTTCTTCACTTTTCCCTGTTTTTACTGTCTCTACAGCTGCCGAAGCTTTAGGGATAAAATAAAGTAAAAAACCCAAATTAGACATTTTAGCCATACCTATTGGCCTATACAATATACACATATTTGAGGCAAATCCAGTATAAATAATTTTTTTTACACCTCTATGCCCTTTATGTGTTCTATAAAATCTTGAGCGTTACCTATATCCTGCCAAAACACTATTTCTACATCTTTATACCTTTCACGCAAATCGAAAAATTGCTTAGGAATAGAGCATGAATATGGAACTGGTTTTATTTCGCCACATTTATTGGTAAAAATAAAAATTTTGAAACCGCTTTGTGCAGCCTTTTGTATTAATGGCAAGATATAAGAATTTGTAATTTTTCCATAATATTCATTCAAAAAGTTTGATGGCATGTTGTCCCAAGGATCAACTACAAAAAAAACTGTATCTTGAGGCGAAAAAGATGAATTTATAACATATTCATCAGATTCTCCTGGATATGGTAAATTTGTCTCGTCTAATTTTAGGTTAGCACCTTGAGAATCCAGTTGAAAGTAGCTCCGTTTTAGAGTAGGAATACTAAAAGAACTAGGTTCTGACTTACCGTAAGTATATGGACAAATTATTATTAAAAAACTAACATATAAAATAGCTTTAGCTATACTCATATATTTATTTCTAAATAAATTGGTTTTTCTTACTCCCACTTAATATTCTCAACCCAATAATATAAAACTTTAGCTATAGCCATATCACCCTCAGAATTTGGGTGAACTACGTGAGAAACGCTGTAACCCACCTTATCTGGTATAAATTTATGCGAGTTATAGTGTTCAATAGTATCGACTCCTAAATGAGTAGGAAGGATAGTAACATTTTTATTACTAGTGAACGCCTTTAAATAAAAAGCATTAAGGGCATAATTATTCTTTTCCAACGCCATGGGCTTGTACTATCCTGATAAATATCTTGAAAGCTTCTTTTGCTATAATTTGCAGGAATT
Organism: Candidatus Megaera polyxenophila; assembly: GCA_037101405.1. Lineage (NCBI taxonomy): Bacteria > Pseudomonadati > Pseudomonadota > Alphaproteobacteria > Rickettsiales > Rickettsiaceae > Candidatus Megaera > Candidatus Megaera polyxenophila. The sequence continues at coordinate 750,760 of AP017964.1, forward strand.
ACCATACCGATGCCTATCTTCACATCAGGAATTACTGTAATAATGTCATTAACTAATCTATGAGCATTGTTTATAATATTTTCTAATCCTTTTTCAAATATTGCCGGATTATCAATATCAAGCGTCCAAGCATCATTAATACCTAGCAGAATAATTATAATATCTGGCTTTTCTCCTTTTAAAGTTTTATATATGTATTCTGAAAAATTTAATTCTGGAAGATTTGTTTTATCATTTACAAAAACAAAAGGGCTTTTGCTAGCATGGTGAATATTTTCTTTTCCTGGTTGATAAAACGTTATAAACTTTTGCCAGGTCCATCCTCCGTAGTGTTCATGTTTTACCAAAGATCCTTTTGGAAAATGGCTACCTAAAAATTCTATATTTTTTCTTCTCCTTTTAATTTAAAAAGCTCATACAAACGACTAGGAAACCTTGATTGATGGCCTAAAGAATCTCCTATACTTAATATTTTTGCTTTAGTTTTTTTATCTTTTGAAGCTACAAGAAGTGTAGTTATTACAGAACTTTTTTTATCATTTGTCTGCGGATTTATTATTTTTATCTCAAGTTGGTTCTTACCAAGATCATCTTTCAAAGGGTAAAAAACCCACTTACGTCTATAAACCCGTCCTCTCTTTTTTCCATTTATTAGTATTTCATACTTGTACTTGTCAGAATCATCACTTAATATTAAATTATCAAAAAAAAATGTCAAGTGGCATACCTTCTACAGAGTAGATTTCTTCTGGAACAAGGATATTTAAATTTTCTTCACTTTCATATACTCTATTTAAACTCCTTTCAGATTCTTCTGCTACACAGTTATTTAAAAACAAAGCAAAAACAAAAAATATAAATACATATACAGGCTTATTCATACTTAAAACGATTTTACTTAATAAAATTAATAAGTGTAAACTATAATAACTTCTAAAGGTTTGTCAAATAATTATCTATTCTTTGCGTATTACGGCTAATATTTTAGCAATGAAAATTAGACTTTAGTAAGTTATTAATTACTTGTAACACTTCCTGGCTTCATTTCTTTTAATCCATAACTGTCCATTTTCATAAAGAATAAATCAGGGCCTTTATAATCGTGATATAACTTCATTTGAATTTTTTCGGACTCAGCCTTAAACTTAATAATCCAAGGCTCAGTTTTACCATTTTCAAATTTAAACTCGTGTTCAAGAGTTTTAAGACACCCTGCCTCTAAATAACTTGCCTTCAGAATGAAAACATTTCGCTTAGCATTTTCTTTTTGAAGTGATTTAGGGAAGATAATAAATTCATACTTCTTTCCTTTTGATAAACCATGTAAAGTCCAAATGTGATTAGTATTTATACTATTAGCTCCTATAATATTTGCCCCTTGATTCTCTATTACCTTTTCTAAAGTTAATAATGATAGTTCAGCCCCGGCTTTTAACGATAATGGGTAAAACATTGGTTTATCCAGACCAACTGGCCCCACTGGATTTGAATTTAAATATATATCCTTTCCTGTGTAAAGATCAAAGCCATTTCTTCGAATTGTAGGTATAAATTCGATCGATTCCGGCTCAGTTTTATATGTTTTAATTATTTCTTTAAGACTTAATGGCAATTTACTTTTATCACTTACCAACCTATAGTACCCACCATATGTTGGATCATACAGCCTCCACTTACCATCCACAAAAGCTTCTACCACCACATGACCATTTTGTTTGGTAAAATAATTTATAGTTATGAAACGAGCTTTTATATTTTGACAAGCGCACAATGCTACCAGTAAATTTGAATAATCTCCACAGATTCCAATTCTTTCATTAACTACTGTATTTAAGTCTGATTTCGAGGGACTTCTATACTCAAATTTGTTAATATAATTCATAAAGCTTATTATCTTATCATGATCACTTTCTATGCCCTTGCATAAAGCATCTGAAATATTCTTTATTTTTAACGTAATAGGCAACCTACCTACTGATAAGGGATTTCTTTCATCCAGGGCAGATAAATAAATCTTATGTTCTTCATATGTCTGTTGTGTTAATTTTTCAAAAGCCTTTATTTTTCTTAAAAGAACCCTGTCTTGCCCAGAAAAATCAAAAAAAGTCCGTTTTATCTTCTTACATCCTTTAACTCGATTAAATTTGATTATTGATTCTAGAGATCTTTCTTTTTCATAATCTTTTACTTTTTCTATTTCTTTATTTTGTTCATCAAACAGAGTAATTTCTACAGTACGGGCGAAGCAAGAGCCATGCCATATTATATATATGCCTTCAACCCCAACTAGGCTTCTCTAACTCAAATTCAACATAACTGACGTCTTCACCTGCGTACCCTGCAACATATTCTGAATTTGGAGATGTAGATATTGCATTTTCAAATCCAAAACCTTCATATGTAGCAGAAGCATTCTCTATTTTTAAAGGAAGCTCTTTATCTACATCTGATTCAGAATGGGGTAAATAGAACTGTAATAATAATAGAAAGGCAACAATTAAAAAAAAGGCACCAGCTGTTTTACGAGGAAATTTCATAATAGTCATTTATTAGCAAGATTTGTAATATTAAGAATAATTGTAATAATTCTTCATAAGAGAATCTTTTCTATACTTATATAAAGTCTTTAATGCACTCATTATCCTAATTCTATTATTTTATCAATGATTTTTATGCCTGCATCTCCTGAACCGTATACTTTACCCTCAAAACTGGATAGATTAACCACCGGGTTTAGTGCATGTTCAATAATTTTTTCTACTGAAACCCCAACAATTACATTCGCTCCAGATTCCACAGTCTCTAACCATTCTGTTTCTTCTCTAATCGTTATACAAGGAACCTTTAAAAAGTATGCCTCTTTTTGCATTCCCCCAGAATCAGTAATTATAGCCTGTGCGTTCTTTTGTAACCATAACATTTCTTCATAAGATAATGGATCAGTAGTTATAACATTATCCAAATAATGACTAAAACCGTATTCCTTAATTAGTTTTTTAGTGCGGGGATGTACAGGAAAAACTACAGCAATTTCTTTAGCAAGTCTCTGCAAAGCAGTTAATATATTTTCCAATCGATGTTTATTATCAGTATTTTCTGCTCTATGACAAGTTACTAAAACATATGGCTTCTTGCCACCTAAAAAATTATCATAAAAAATCTTATCGTTTTTACTATCCATTTTACTGCTATAAAATAGAAGTGCATCATACATTACATCCCCTACATTATAAACTTTACCCTCTATTCCCTCTGCTTTTAAATTCTGAACTGCAACCTCACTAGTACAAAAATGCACATCAGAAATTCTATCTACCAATACCCTGTTTATTTCTTCCGGCATTTTCACGTTAAATGAACGCAAACCTGATTCAACGTGTATTATAGGTACGTGTAATTTAGCAGCAGCTATTGCTCCAGCAAGCGTAGAATTTGTATCCCCATATACTAATACCCACTCTGGTTTCTCAATTAATATAATCTCTTCTATACCTATTAACATTTCAGCGGTCATTTTACCATGTAAACCACCAGAAACATTTAAGTTATAATCTGGCTTAGGAATTTGAAGCTGGTCAAAAAAAATCTGGGACATGTTTTTATCAAAATGCTGCCCTGTATGTACAATAACCTCATTTAAAAGACTATTATTTAACCCTTTTATTGCGTTTGAGACCACAGCTGCTTTTATAAATTGTGGCCTAGCACCAATGACAGTTATTATTTTCATAGTTTTATTTGTTTAAAGTTAAAATAATTTCATTTAACCTATTTACAATATATTGTTGATGCACTTCAATAAGATATGGATGCATAGGAATACTTAAAACGTTTTCAGCTAAATGCTCACATACTTTTAGACCACCTTTTTCAGCTATAGGGTAGCGGTTATACGCTTTTTGTAAATGCAAAGGCTTGATGTAATAAACAGAAGTCGGTATACCCACTTCTTTACACTTCAACATTAACTCAGACCTATCAATATTTTCTGGAAGGACCATAGTGTATTGAGCCCAAACAGAAGTTGCACCTTCAATAACTTGAGGTTTTTTTAGTATATCAGTAATATTATCATTGTAATATTTAGCTATTTTTTGTCGGGCAGCAATTTCGTTTTCAAATATTTTAAGCTTTTCAATAAGTATAGCAGCTTGGATAGTATCCAAGCGACCATTTATACCTATCATCACGTTATCGTATTTGTCTGATCCTTTCCCATGTATCTTTAAGCTTCTTAGTTTGGTTGCTAATTCATCGTTGTTAGTAAATACCGCTCCCCCATCGCCGTAACACCCAAGCGGTTTAGCAGGAAAAAAACTGGTAGTAGTTATATCTCCGATATTTCCTACTCTACGGTTTTTATAATAAGCCCCAAAAGCTTGGGCTCCATCTGCCATAACCCAAAGGTTATGCTCTTTAGCTATAACTGCAATGCTATCATAATCAGCAGGCTGGCCGAACAAGTCTACTGGAATAATACACACCGGTCTTAACCCAAGACTTTTCGAAAGTTCTATCCCTTTATTCAAACTTTCAACATTTATATTATAAGTTTCTGGGAGGACATCAATAAAAATTGGAGTAGCTCCGACTAAAGCTACTACTTCAGCGGTAGAAGCAAAAGTAAAGCTAGGAACAAAGACTGCATCACCTGGACCTACTCCAAAAGCCATTAAACCGAGAGCTAAAGCATCAGTTCCATCAGAACAAGTAATTGAATGTTTAACTCCACAAAAAGAGGAAAGGTCTTTCTCAAGTTCTGCTACTTCAGGACCCATTATATATGTGCCGTGATCTAAAACCTTTTTTATAGCTTCATCTATTTGAAGCCTAATTTTTTTCTGTTGCTCTTGTAGATCAATAAAATTGATTATAGGTATTTCAACGCCGTTTTCAGATAAATTATGCTTTGACCACATTACTTCCCTCAAGATTTTCATTTTTGAATATGTTTCTTGTATCAATTATAAGGTTAGAATTCTCTATAACCGTTTTATAATCTACCGAATCATGATCCGTACATACAACTATTGCATCATGAGTCTTTATAGCTTCAATAGTTAGAGATATTGATTTCATTCCTACTAACCGAGGATATTCGCTATCATGATCTATAGTACTAATTAATGGATCGTAATAATCTACTTCTGCTTTGTTATCTAAAAGATCTTGTATAATTTTTAACGAAGGACTCTCTCTCAAATCATCTACATTTTTTTTATACGCAACTCCTATAACTAGAATTTTACTATTCCTTAGTCCTTTACCGAAACGAAGATCCATTTCTTTACGAAGTTTCTCTATGACATAATCACCCATTTGTTTGTTAATGTTCCCACTTAACTCTACAAGTTGTGTAGGCATGCCAAATTCTCTGGCTCTCCATGTGAGATAAAAAGGATCAATAGGTATACAATGCCCTCCAAGGCCAGGACCAGGATAAAAAGGCATATAACCAAAAGGTTTAGTCTTAGCTGCATCAATAACTTCCCATATATCTATATCCATTTTAGAAAATATACACTTTAATTCATTTACAAGCGCAATATTTACAAAACGAAAAATATTTTCTGTTAGTTTGACAGCCTCCGCAGTAGCTGAGGTACTAACTTCCGCTACTGCAGTGATTATTTGCTTGTAAAAAGTAGTAGCTAGTTCCCTAGAATCAGCATCATCCGCCCCTACCACCTTAGGTATTGTTGAAGTATTATATGCAACATTACCGGGATCTTCGCGTTCAGGAGAATAAGCCAAATATATATCTTTTCCTATTTTTAGACCACTTTGTTCAAGCATAGGAGATAATAACTCTTGTGTAGTACCCGGATAAGTAGTTGATTCCAGTATAATCAGTTGTCCTTTCCTGAGTTGCGACGCTATTGTTTTAGTTGCTGAAGAAACATAGTTCATATCAGGTTCTCTATTTTTCGTAAGCGGTGTTGGAACACATATAAGTATTATATCCATTTTAGCAATATCATGCTCATTAGTAGTCGGAAAGAACTTTGAGCTCTTATTTAACGATACTATGTCTTCATTACTTAACGTTTTTATGTATGTCTGACCGGTATTTAATTTTTCTATTCTCTTTATGTTCTTGTCAAAACCAATACAATTATAACCTTGGTTAACTACTGCACGGGCTAATGGCAGGCCTACATAGCCTAAGCCCATTATACCTATGGTACATTCTTTACTGAGTATAGCTTGGGCTAACTCATGTTTCTGATTAGCACTTTCAACCACTTTTGTTTCTTTAGATTCCATATTGTTTTTTTATTAGCTTATAAAAATGAATTGTATTTATTTAAGATATTACTTCTTCAAGTTCATTGTCGGAATTTAACCTGTATTTTCTGTTCTCAAGAGGGCATAAGAGATCTTCTCCTAATCTATTTCCTGAGTGGCTCATCCATCCGATTTGGCGCGCAGGATTACCTACAACTAAAGCATGGGGTTTAACATTCTTTGTCACAACAGCACCCGCTCCAACAAAACTATATTTTCCCAATTCTACACCACAAACTATTGTAGCATTTGCTCCTATGGTAACCCCTTTTCTAACGTAAGTTTTTCTAAATTCATCCTTGCGTTCTATTTCAGATCTAGGGTTGTTTACATTGGTAAAAACGCAAGATGGCCCGCAAAATACACCATCTTCTAAAACCACGCCGTTATATAAACTGACATTATTTTGGATCTTACAGCGGGCGCCCACTACAACATCTGGTCCTATCATGACATTTTGCCCAATAACGCAATTTTCTCCAATTTTCGTACCTTTAAGTATATGGGAAAAATGCCATATTTTTGTACCTGCACCTACCACGCAGCCACTATCGACAATTGCAGTTTCGTGGACAAAATAACTATTGTCCTTTAATTCTAAATTAACCGAACCCTTTTTTTTTAAAGAAATTTCAGCTGCGTCTAAAACTCTTAAAACTTTTAATCCTTCTTCACCAGAAGTTAGAGGATTTTTATTTTCTATAATGGAATTTAAAAAATGTTGGCATTCATTTTTTAAAGGCTCGACTTCAGTTAAGTCAACAGGAATAGGGTTAGATTTTTCTATAACGGGAAAGCTATTTTCCCACTTAACTTTATGATTATATAGTTGCAGTTTCTTATCCCATGGCAGGCAATCATCAAAAACTGCAATGGACTTGTCTCCGATAACTACAAATCTTTGTTCTTTATAAGGATGAAACCATGAAACAAATATATGAGCCTTAAGACCGTTCTTGAATAATAAGTGCAACGTTGCTGTATCTTCTATTTCTTTATCAAAAAAAGAAGAACCGGAAGACCAAACCTGGGCAGGTTCACTATCAACAATACCTAGCACCATTGATATATCGTGTGGAGCGAAGCTCCAGAGAACATTTTCTTCTGTTCTTATTTTTCCTAGACTAAGCCTATTAGAATATATGTATTGTAATTTCCCTAATTTATTTTCTGAAACCAGTTGTTTTAATTTTTGATAAGCAGGGTGGTATTGCAAAAGATGACCTACCATTAGCTTTTTATTGACTTTATTTGCTATTAAACAAAGCTCTTCTGCATCTTTTACACTTATTGCAATCGGTTTTTCCACAAATACATGTTTACCTGCGAGTAGTGATTGTTTTACATGCTCAGCATGCTTAGACGCAGGTGAAGCTATTACTACAGCATCTACATTACTTTCGATAACTTCATTAAATGTCAACGCTTTAACATTATAAGTTTCAGCCATTTCTTTAGCGACCACTTTTTTTTCATCGCAAACAGCATATAACCCCCCCAGTTCGAAGAAATTCCGTACTAAATTTTTTCCCCAATAACCGCATCCAATAACGGCAACTCTAATAGCACTTCCCATACATATTTTTTATAAAATTACATTGTAAATCTGATTTACCATTTTAGTCAGATTTAATTTTTTTAAGAAACATGATAAACAAGATATATATATATTATAACACTAATTCTTACAAGTTATTATTTCTAATTTAAAATTAGACGTTAATAGCAATCCTATACCAAATTGATAATCATTTTTAAATGAATTTCGGGGCATGTAAGATACTGAGAAATAGCTATTATCGGGTAAGTTACTGGTGATAGGCCTTCTAAGCATAATTATTTCCATATTCAAGCCTAGCTTTTTTAGAAGGTACTTTTCCTTGGCAATAAGATCTACCTGGATTAACAAGAAGAGATTTCATAGCTTCTCGTCCCAGAAGCATTCTATAACGCATTATATCGCGTTTTGTAAGTGTTATGTCGATATCCCAATAATGATTACCTATTTTTATCGGTGATCTAATAACTACACGTTCTTCTTTATGGCCATTTGAGCTTCTAACTACCCGGCTATCGATAACTTCAGCTATGGCACACCTTGTAATACTTTCGTTCTTTTGCAAAGGATGAATTACAAATTTAGCGTATTTTTTGTTGCTCATTTCTAAAATTTCTAAATCATAAGCGTGAAGAGCCGAAGTTTTTGCTCCTGTATCAATTTTTACTTTTATCAAAGGAGTATTTAACATTGGCAGAGAGGCCCATTCCCTCCAACCTACCAGCAACGATTCTTTAGTTAGCATTATTCTAATTCCTCCTCGAAATATAGCACCTCTTCAGCAACAGCTCTTATATTATCAAATGTTGCTACGTGGAATAACGCATCCCCGTTGCTAACAAGAGGCATCATCGTAATACCAATAATAATTCCGGTTTTTTTTGCTTTAACATAGGTTTTTTCCGTGCCAAACGGATTTGAAATTATCCCGAGTATTTGATCTTTATTTACTTTATTACCAATTTTTTTCTTCACTTGCAGACTTCCACTAATTGGAGCTCGAATCCAATGGCTAGATTCAGCCCTAAACACTTCCCTGGATTTTGGTAGTCTTGACCTAACTGATTTTTTTTCAATCATACCAATTTCACACATAACGGCAATAATTCCGTTTTCCGCTGAAGAAATTATTTTCTCGTCATATCTTAAGGCTTCTCCACCCTCAAATAGCAAAATATTTATCCCTTTTTCAAACGCTGCCTGGCGCAGGGATCCATCCCTCATATTAGAATTCAAAATTACTGGAACTCCGAATGCTTTTGCTAGCTTCTCTACCTCAGGATTCTCTAAGCACCCTCGGACTTGTGGAAGGTTAAACCTATGAGCGCTACCGGTATGAAGGTCAATACCATATTGACATTTCATGACTATTTCTTTCATAAAAATATGGGCTATTCGCGCAGCAAGGGAACCGTTTTTGAAACCAGGAAATGTTCTATTCAAATCTCTTCTATCCGGTAGATATCTAACATTGCGATTGAAACCAAAAACATTTACAATCGGCACAGCAATCAGAGTACCTTTTATATAGGAAAGAATTTTTTTGCGAGAAAGCAGTCTTTTTATTGATTCCACTCCATTAATTTCGTCACCATGGATAGCTCCGCTAACAAACATTACAGGGCCGCTTTCCTTTCCACAAATCACTTCTACCGGTATTGTTATATCTGTATGGTCATATAACTTGGCAATTACAATCTCCAATTGTTTCCTTTGCCCTTTTTCTATTTTTACCCCGTTAATAACAAAACCTTTTTCTGTATCCATAGTTTAAAATTTTACACTTTCTGGTTACTTCTTTTTTTTAATCGGTTAACAGCAAATTTTTCTATATGCTCTATAATTGCAGTTGCAATGTCTTTGCCAGTTACTTTTTCTATGCCTTCTAAACCAGGAGATGAATTTACTTCCAGTACTAACGGCCCATGGGATGATCTTACAATATCTACTCCTGCTACATCAAGACCTAGAGATTTTACTGCTTTTACGGCTACAGCTCTTTCTTCAGGCCTAAGTTTCACAGGTTCGGCACTGCCACCAATATGTAAATTGGAACGGAAATCACCATCGGCACTTTGGCGTTTCATAGCGGCAAAAACTTTATCTCCAATTACAAAACACCTAATGTCGGAACCTCCAGCTTCTTTAATGAATTCCTGGACCAAAAAATCTGCTTCTAAATTTAAAAAAGCATTAATTAAACTTTCAGCTGCTTTGTTAGTTTCTGCAAGCAATACTCCCCTTCCTTGAGTTCCACTTAGAACTTTAACAATTAGAGGAGCACCGCCGACAAACTCTATAAGATCTTCAGTTGCATTTGCCGAGTGGGCATAACTAGTTATAGGCATAGCGATATTTTTTCTTGCCAGTAACTGGTGCGCTCTAAGTTTATCTCTAGACCGAGTAATTGCAACCGATCCATTTAAAGAATAAACACCGGAAACTTCGAACTGCCTTAGAACAGCTGAGCCATAAGAAGTAACTTTGGAGCCAATCCTTGGTATTACTGCGTCAAATTCCAATTTAGATTTTTCGAAGTCGTGTTTATAATAAATATCAGGCTTATTTGCGGTAATATTCACATAGCATTTTAGAACATCGATTACCTTAACTTCATGTCCTCTTTTTTCCGCTGCTTCAACTAACCTTTCTGTCGAATAAATCTTTTTACTTCTTGACAATATACCTAATTTCATTTTGCCTGGTGCATAAAAATTTGTTTTAAATTTATAAGTTTTATCTTAATTTTTCTATTAAGATTAGTAGGTATACACTATCAAATCGGTCTTAAGTATATATAATAGCAAATCTTACCAAAGATTTGCTATAAATCATGGCTATTATTGTTGTTATTAAAACACTTTGTGGTTTTATTTGTTAAAGTTAGCTGGTTAATTCCCATCACAATCTTGAATCTATATCAAGTCAACCACATTTTGTAGAAATAACCGTGCTCGATGTGAATTTGGCTTTTTAAAAAACTCATTTGCCGGCTGGTCTGCTAGAACCTTTCCTTGATCCATAAAAATTACTCTATCTGCAATAATTTTTGCAAATTTTACATGGTGGGTAATAACTATCATCGTTATTTGATTTTTTAGCTGAAAAATGATCTCTATTATATCTTTCACCACTTCAGGATCTAACGCAGAAGTAGGTTCATCAAATAGCATAATTTCAGGGTTCATCATCAATGCACGTGCTATTGCAACCCTTTGCTTTTGGCCGCCGGACAAATCCATCGGATAAAAGTAAGCTTTTTCTAAGACACCAAATTGTTTTAACAGGCCCTTAGCTTTTTCCTCTGACTCTTTTAGGCGGGCTTTAATAACGTTAATTGGCCCATAGGTTAAATTTTCTAAAACAGTCATGTGCGGAAAAAGGTGGAACTGCTGAAAAACCATACCAATCTTAAAGCATAACTTTCCTCTATTACGTCTTGTTAGTTTTTTCCCGTCTATTAATACAGCTCCGGTTGTGGGGTTTTCTAAATTATTTATACAACGTATTAAAGTCGATTTCCCACTTCCAGAAGGGCCGATTATAACGACCGTTTCTCTCTTGTCAAAAACCAAATTAATATCAGAAATAACTTGCTGACCTGCAAAGCTTTTTGACACATTCTGGAGCGCTATCATAAAGCTAATCTTCTTTCTAAAATTTTAGCAAAGGAGCTGACTATCATAACCATTATGTAATAAGTAACGGCTGCTGTTAACATCGGAGTAAAGTAACTGTAAGTCTCTGTAGAAACAGTTTGAGCTCTTTTCATTATATCCATACCCCCTATAACCGATATTAGTGCTGATTCTTTGATTAAAGTGATTAGCTCATTTACTAATGCCGGTAGAATATTACGCAAAGCCTGAGGTAAAATTATGTCTTTCATTCTAAGCACCGGTGGGATGCCAAGAGCTTTCGCTGCTTCTATTTGCCCTTTGTCAATTCCTTTAATTCCGGCCTTAATGATTTCCGAAACATATGCTCCAGAATTTAAAGAAAATGCCACCACGCCGGAAACAAATATACTGATCTTAATTCCAAGTAAACTAGGTAAGCCGTAATGGATTATGGTTAACTGGACAAGCATTGGCGTACCCCTAAAAACTGAGGTATAACTAATGGCAAATAGTCGGAGTAATTTACTGTCGGCAGTCTTGCAAATGGCAAGCGATGTTCCGATTATCAGGCCGAAACATACCGAAGCAATGCTGTATTGTAAAGTAACCCCAGTACCTTCAATTATATAATAAAGATGAGGCCAAAATGCCACTAAATCGCTATACATGAATAAAATAAACTAAGTAAACTATAAGTTAACGAGAAACAAGCTACCAATCAGCAAACCAAGAATGATATTACTAAATAGCTTTTACGTCAATAATTTCCTGCATTTCCTCCAATTTTAGATATAATAATAAAATCTTGTATTATTGAGATAAAAACACGTTTTATTGAAGGACAAAAATAAAATTTTTATCCTTTTGTACCCGAGGCCTTATAAATAACTTGCAGGGGTTTGAATTTATATTGTCAACCCCAGAGTGTAGTTATATACTTATATTTTTGATTATATAAAGGATAAGCACAATGTTAAAAGTTTCTTTCGAAAATAAAGACCTGGATAATAATGAGGCTATAGCAATTATTATCAATGACCAGCTAAAAATAGATTCTGAGACTCTGTTAATTGATCAAAAACATCATGGACTTATATCTAAAACTATTAAGGATAAAAGAATTTTTAAACCAGAATACGGTTATTCAAAAATTCTAACCACAACAAATAAAGACGGCGAGGTACGTTACCTCATTTTAATTGCATTAGGTTCAGAAGATCATGTCTCAGAAGTAAGAATTGAGGAAATAGGGGGAAAAATCCACTTGCTTGCTACTTCTTGTAAAGCATCTTCAGTTGGAATCCGGATACCAAATAAAGTAGGGCATCTTAAACAGGAAAAAATTGCAGCTTTGCTCGGCGGCGGAGCATTACTTGCTTCTTACAGATTTGATAAATACCAAACAATGAAAAGTAACGAGGAAAAATTCATCACCGAAGATTTTGACATCATAGTTGATGATCACGAACACGCTCTTAAACTTTTTGAAGAGCAAAAATCTTTGGCTTTAGGAGTATTCTTCGCTCGGGATTGCATCAATGAAGTACCAAATATCTTGTATCCAGAAAGTTATGCCGAAAGAATATTAGAAAAATTAGAACCACTTGGTATTGATGTAGATGTTCTGGGAGAAAGCCAAATGCGTAGCCTTGGTATGGGAGCGCTACTTGGAGTGGGCCAAGGTTCTTCTAACGAATCCAAATTAGTGGTTATGAAGTATAACGGATTAGACGATGATAGTGATCCAATATGTTTTGTTGGTAAAGGGGTAACCTTTGATACTGGTGGTATTTCATTAAAACCGGCTGCTGGTATGGGAGACATGAAATATGATATGGGCGGATCTGCTTCCGTAGTCGGGGTCATCAAAGCTCTAGCACTTAGAAATGCTAAAATTAATGTAGTTGGTATAGTAGGTTTGGTTGAAAACATGCCTGGAGGAAATGCCCAAAGACCTGGTGATGTCGTTAGGACTATGTCTGGCCAAACTGTAGAAGTTCTAAACACCGATGCTGAAGGACGTTTAGTTCTGTGTGATTGCGTAACCTATCTCCAACAAAACTTTAAACCAGCTTGTATAGTGGATATAGCAACCTTAACGGGAGCAATTTCAATTTCTTTAGGTAATACATATGCTGGCTGTTACGCAAATGATGATGAACTAGCACACAAGCTGATTGCCGCCTCTCTTAAAACTAATGAAAAATTATGGCGTATGCCTTTGCACCCGGACTATAACGATATGCTCAAATCAACTGTTGCTGATATGGCAAATATTGGTTCTGAAAAAGGTTTAGCAGGTAGTTCTACTGCTGCACATTTTATAGGTCGCTTTATCAACACCGGAGTAAAATGGGCACATCTAGATATAGCAGGGGTTGCCTATGATAAAAAAGGAACAAATCCAATTTGCCCTAAAGGAGCTGTAGGTTTTGGCGTAAGATTATTAAATCAATTTGTAAAAGACAATTATGAGTCCAAATAAGAAACCTCATATTTTTGTTGTTGGCAACGAAAAAGGCGGTGCTGGAAAAACTACATGTTCAATGCATTTGATTATAGGTTTGCTTGAGCGGGGGTATAACATCGCAAGTATTGATGTAGACTCTCGTCAGGGGTCATTAAGCAGTTATATAAATAATCGAAAATTGTATAACGATAAAAATCCTGATAACAAAGTGCTGATGCCAGTGCATTTTCATATCCAGGAAAGCACAAAGCAGAACGTTACTGAAAAAGAAGAGGAAGAAAAAAATCGTTTTAATCAGATCCTAGATCAGATTAAAGATTCTACAGATTACGTAGTAATTGATACGCCTGGAAGTTATACCCATTTGTCAAGATTTGCCCATTCTTATGCGGATACGGTAATTACTCCCGTAAACGATAGTTTTCTAGATTTAGATGTAATGGCCAAAATAGACGGTGAAACCTTTGATATATTAAAACCATCCATTTACAGCCAAATGATGTGGGAACAAAAAATGGAAAGGGCAGCAAGGGATAAAGGCTCAATTGATTGGGTAGTGCTTAGGAATCGACTTGCAAACCTCGATGCTCATAATAAAAGAAACGTCAATGACACACTTGAGAAATTATCAAAAAGAATTTCTTTTCGTATTGCTCCTGGTTTTAGCGAAAGAGTTATTTTTAGGGAATTGTTTCCCCAAGGTTTGACTCTTCTTGATTTAAAAGTAGCAAATTTCAATAAAACTTTTAGTATTTCTCACGTAGCAGCAAGGCAGGAATTGAGATCCTTTCTTGAAGCTTTGGGAGTAAAAAACCTTGAGAAAAAAGAGGTAGTTGCAGCAGGATCATAACATTTTTTTCGAATATTTTTTGCGACTGCCGGTAAAGATTTGGGTATAAATTAATCTTTAAAAAGTGTACATATAGGGGAAGAGTTATGCAGAAAATAGAAACGGTTTGCGTTATTGGAGCAGGAGTAATGGGGAGCGGTATTGCTGCCCAAGTTGCTAATTCTAAAACTAATGTTATTTTACTCGATATTGCCGATAATGAGTCAGGTAATAAAAATAAAATTGTAAATGATGCTTACGATAGGTTATTTACACAAAAACCTGCCCCATTGTCCCATCCTAATTATGCAAAATATATAAAAATCGGGAACTTAGAAGATGACATTTCTCTAATAAGGGAAGCAGATTTAATTATTGAAGTAATCGTTGAGAAACTGGAAATAAAGCATCAATTGTATGAATCTGTTAGTAAATACCTAAAACCAACAGCAATATTAGCATCCAATACCTCGACCCTACCTTTAGCGCAATTAAAGGAAAAACTTCCTGATAATGTCCGTAAAAATTTTGTGATTACCCATTTTTTCAATCCGCCAAGATATATGGAGTTAGTCGAGCTTATTACTGACTCTCAAACCTCTCGGGAAATGGTATCCGAATTATCCAATTTCCTTCAAAAATCACTGGGAAAAACAATTGTATATTGCAACGATACACCTGGTTTTATTGCTAATAGAATAGGCTGTTTTTTACTTGAATTAACAGTACGCAAAGGGATCAAAGAAAATTTGAATCCTGCACAAATAGATTATATTTTCTCAAAATTCCTAGGTTTTCCAAGTACTGGCATTTTCGGATTATATGACCTGATCGGTCATGATGTAATGAACTTAATATCTGCGTCATTATTAGAGTCCTTACCAAGTAGTGACAAATATCATCAAGCTTGTTTTCCTATTACATTTCTTGAAGAGATGAAAACCAGAAATTTTCTAGGAAGAAAATCAAGCAGTGGTTTTTATAGATTAATAAAAAATCTAGAAGGGAAAAGAGCGAAACAGGTAATTAATTTTGATAATTTAGATTATGATCCTCTTCCCTCTATCGTTGAATATAAGGATATCCAAGAGGTTTTAAATTGCGGTGATAAATACAGTAAATTCGTATCTGATATCCTTGCCGATTTCTTTTCATATGTTATTTCTCTTATTCCAACAGTAACCGAGAGCAAAACTGATATAGATAAAGCAATGAAGCTAGGATACAGTTTAAAATACGGGCCATTTGAGTTACTAAGTAAAATGCCAGATAAAGGAGAGAGGTGGTTGAAATTAAAAGAGCTTAACCAGAAAATTCCTGACAATATTAAAAATCACTCTTATGGCAAGGAACAGCAAGGCTATAAAATAATCTTGAATAATGATTCAGCTCGCTTGGAACTTATAGACAACCATCATGTTTTTGTTATTAAATCAAAAATGAATTCGTTAGACAGTAAGGTATTTAATTTAATGATAGAGGCAATAGATTACTGTGAAAATAAAAACGAAGCTTTATATATATTTCCTTTAGGAGATAATTTTTCTGCTGGTGCCAACTTAAAATATTTTAAAGAAGCTATAGAGGGCAAAAATTTCAAACTAATAGAAGGACTCCTGCAGCTTGGTCAGAAAGCAATGCTACGCTTAAAGTATTCCAAGATTCCTGTTATATCTTGCGCTAGAGGATCAGCTCTCGGGGGGGGGTGTGAGATTCTCCTTCATTCAAATTTTGTAGTTGCTCATCAGAATTTAAATAGTGGGCTCGTAGAACTTGGTGTGGGTTTAATACCAGGCTGGGGGGGGACTAAAGAAATGTTCCTTAGAAGCCAGGGCAATAAAACCAAATTACTGGCGAACTTAAAAAATATACTTTTTCAGAATAAATCCAGTTCTGTAGACTATTTTGCTATAGATTATTCAGTAAAAACGGCAATCAACATGAATAAAAATTTAATTCTAGAACAAGCTTTTCAAGAAAAGTTCCAAAATGCTTATTCTAATAGCAGCCAAGTTGACCTACCTCAAATAAGTTTAATTAATGAAATGGATCATAGCGGTTTCGATAAATTACAAATCGATATAATGAATTTTTTCCAAAAAATAATCGATAAAAAATCCGTAACTGAAGGCGAATTATTAGACTTGGAAAAAGAAAAATTCTTACAACTAGCATCTACTCCAATTAGCCTAGAAAGAATCAGTAAATTTGTGTAGCACATATGACTTTAATTAATAATAGAAGCACCAAGTTTAATGAAAGCTATATAAAATTCAGAATATTTACCAGAAGAAGGCTTGTTTGTTGTGGGTAAAAAACCAACCTAGTTAATCATTATAGCTAATCGTTATTTTTAAAGTTATAAATCTTTGGACACTATGATAAACTGCTTATAATAAAAAAGTAGAATATACAGAAAAATACCTATTGGTTTCTAGAGGGGAGTTCTCATGACACAAAAAATATTATTTTTAGCAATTGCTTTTACCTTAACTGCTTGTGACCAGGAGCAAGTAGTGGATGATCCAGCAAAAACCCAAATAGAAGAGTATACCAAGAAATTAAAAATCTGCGAGGAAGAAGATGGAAATAAGGATTATGTACGTAGTCTATCTGTAGTATCTACTGACGACATAGTTATTGGTGATCCAAAAAGTAAAATTGTATTAGTAGAATATTTTGCTCCAACTTGTCCTCATTGTGTGCATTACCATCAAAAAATATTTCCAGAAATAAAAGCAAAATATATTGATACTAATAAAATTGCCTATGTAATCAGAGAATTTATCGGCAATAAACAAGATTTGGATGCCACTATTCTTGCAAGGTGCAGCGGCCATACCGATACTTATCTGAAATTTTTAGAAGTCATTTTAAATCAGCAAAATAACTGGGCCTTCAGCAAAAATTATCGTGAGATTTTAACTAATATAGGTAGTTTGGGTGGGGTTTCGCCAGAAAATTTTTCAACCTGCTTAAACGATCAAAATAAGATTAAAATACTAATGGAGAATACCAAACTAGTAACTAATTTGCCTACCTTTATCGGCACTCCTAGTTTTTTTATAAATGGAAAACAATTTAATGAAAAATACACTTTTGAGGAATTATCAAAAGCTATTGATAAAGAATTAACTATTGATAATTAATTGCTTTTGAGTTATGACAGATAATAATATAGAAGGAGTAAAAAAAAGGATAGAAAAAATAAAAGAAGAACAACTCAGTATATCCTCCAAAAAACATGCCAGTTCTCCAATTATTGATATCGCATCAGAACTTGTTGCTGGTGTTATAGTTGGGGTAATAGTGGGGATTTTGCTCGATAAATTATTTAGTTCTAAACCTTTATTTCTTATACTTTGCATTATACTTGCTTCTATAGCGGCTTTCAGATCCATTTGGAGAAAATACATAAAAATTCATTGAATTAATATGAAACACAGCCCTTTAGACCAATTTAAAATAAAAGAAATAGCAAATATTCAATTATTTGGGCACGACGTTATTGTGACGAACTCAGCCTTATTTATGATTATAGCTAGCTTTTTTATCATTCTTTACTTTACTTTAGCTTTTAAGAACAAGAAATTAGTGCCAACAAGGTTGCAGCTTAGCGGGGAGTTATTCTACAATTTAATTACTGATACTGTAAATCAAAACGTAGGGGTTAAAGGCAAAAAGTTTGTTCCTTTAATTTTTACATTATTTATGTTTATTATGGTATGTAATCTGTTTGGTATGATACCCTATGGATTTACTGTTACCAGCCATATTTCCATTACATTTGCACTTGCCATGATGGTGTTTTTACTAGTTACTTTACTCGGATTTATACTCCATGGATTTCATTTCTTCTCTCTATTTTTACCGGCCGGAACTCCATGGTGGTTAGCTCCTTTAATGGTATTAATTGAATTATTTGCTTATCTTGCAAGACCTGTAAGTTTGTCACTGCGTTTAGCTGCAAATATGGTTGCTGGTCATGTATTACTTAAAGTCATAGCTGGTTTTATTGTGTCTATGGCATTTTACTTGAAAATCTTCCCAATACCTTTTATTTCTGTATTGATAGGGTTTGAAATTTTCGTTGCAATTTTACAGGCTTACATATTTACTATATTATCATGTGTTTATTTAAATGATGCAATTAATTTACACTGATATATAAGTATAGCAGTCTTGCTGGTCTATATCGGGGAAAAGGATGATAGGACTTAGCTTTGATTTTAGTTAATTTAGAATTTCAAGGAGGAAAAATATGGAATCTATGATGGCTCTTAAATTTATCGGCGCTGGCCTTATGGCATTTGGAATGCTGGGTGCTGCTATTGGAGTAGGGAACATTTTCGGCTCATTATTAAACTCAATAGCTCGTAACCCTTCAGCATCTGACCAATTACAGCGTATGGCTTTTATCGGTGCTGGCCTTGCTGAAGCGATGGGGCTATTTTCCTTTGTTATCGCAATGTTGTTAATTTTTACATAACACGAAGGAAATTTATATGCCTCAATTTGATGTATCGAGTTTTGGTACGCAGTTATTCTGGCTAACATTGGTTTTTGGAGTTCTTTACATTGCAATAAGCAGAATAATTGCTCCAAAAGCCGAAAGTATAATGATAAATCGTAATCGTTATTTAGAAGAAAACATAATTGCTTCTGAAAATGATTACGGTAAGGCTGAATCTTTGCGGAAAGAAAAGGAAATGAAACTCCGGGAATTCAACGTTGAAATTGAAAAATTTCGAAAAGAGGCTCTCGATTCGTTAGATGACCATTTTGCAGATAGAAATGTAGAGCTGAGTAGAGTTTTATCTAAAAAAACTAAAGAATCTTTTTTAGATGCTCAAAAATACCTTACTTCTTTTCATCAACACGAGAATAAATCTTGCATTGATTTAGCGGCATTTATAATTGAGAAAATTACTGACAAACCTGCTGACTTAAAGTTGCTAGAAAAAATTTATAGGGAAAAATAATGCATTTTTTTGATGAGAATTTCTGGATAGCAGTTAGTTTTATTGTTTTTTTATATTTTGCTTATAAACCTATCAAAAAAGCAATTATCAATTCTTTAGATGCTAAAATTAATGAGATAAAAGATAAACTAGCTCAAACTGAAAAAATTAAAGCTGAAGCTAAGCTACTCCTTGAAGAAACGCAAAAAGAGATGGAAAACTTTGAGGAATATAAACAGCAAATAATTAATAAAGCAAAAGCTAGTACTGAGAAATTGATTGAAAAAAGAACAAAAGAAATGGAAATAGCTTTGACTCGAAAAAGCGAAGAGGCCGTTAAACTTATTGAAAATGAAAAATCAAAAATAACCCAGCAATTAAGGGATGAATTCACCGAAACTGTAATTAATTTAGTTCGCAGCTATTTAGCGGAATCAAAAAACAACGCTGTATCTGACGAAGAAATTATTAACAGGTTCATAAAGCAAAAGAATTAACCTAGATAATAATTTTTGTCAAACCTAAACAAACATGGTGGAGTCAAGGGGAATCGAACCCCTCACCTTTTGAATGCCATTCAAACGCTCTACCAACTGAGCTATGACCCCATCATTTAGTAACCCATTATAAATAAATATGCTTTATTTGCAATAGAGTTATTGAAGTTGTCAAAATAGTAAATATATAGTGAACATTAAAAACCTTAAGAAGCGATAAAAAATAAAGTAATGCCGGAATTTAATAAGCTAAACAGGACTTTCGCAAGAAGAATAGGTAAAAGACTTTCTAATCAAAATAAAGAACTTCTTGCAAATGTTTTACCCACATACCTGTTTTCCAACGAATTGGTGACTTTTAAAAGTCACCAAAAAAAATATTTAGAAATTGGTTTTGGTATGGGAGAACACTTATTTAATCAAATTGTTATAAACCCTGAAAATTTATATATTGGAGTTGAGGTTTACTTAAATGGTATAGCTAGTTTTTTGAAACTGGTTGCTAAAAGTCAAAACGACAATTTCTTGATCTGGCCTAATGATGTAGATATGATATTAAAAGATATTCCGAACCGTTCCTTAGAAGGAGTTTATGTTTTGTTCCCAGATCCCTGGCATAGAAGAAGGTATATGAAAAAACGCCTCATGAATAAAGAGCGCGTAGAATTTTTAAAGTCGAAATTGAAAACTGGCGGTTTTATAGCCTTTGCTTCTGATATAGAAGATTATTTTGAAAATGTAAAAAAAATATTCTTGGAAGATAAAGAATTAATTATCCAAAACACCGATTTTTTGCTCCCGCATGCAGGCTATATAATAACAAAATATCACCAAAAATCGATAAGAGAAAATAGAGAGGCCCAGTTTCTTCAAGCTATTCTTGCCAGAGAAACCTAGATTTATTTAGTATTGTTTTATCTTGAATCAATACCAATTACAAAGGGACTTTAGAGCCGCTAGGTTTTCTGTTTTTTCGATACGTAATTTTAATTCAGATGTGGTTAGTTGTTATCTCCAGATCTTCGAGGTAGATTCTTTTTTGCTTTGCTCTTTCTGCAGTAGATGTATATTCTGTGGTAGAAACTAACTTTCTAAATTTAATAGGTGTAGAGGTAATGTGGCCTTTCACGAATTTCAAATTACACACTATTTTAATAGAAATTTTGTGTTAATATCTGTTCTCATAGCCAAAAGTAAATACAAATCCTCTCGATTCACCGTAACATTACGGGATATATCCACTATAATTACTTTTTTTGGAAGATGTCGCTAATCCTATCGGATTATTCCTTAATCAGGTTTTTTAAATCCAGAAAGGCCGCTTCTAGATTAACGTAATCGCTTGATCTAAGCACTAAAGAAGTTCCATGTATACCTTCCCTTGTAAATGGGTAGCTTCCCATATCAACAGAAGGATATTTATTTTGCAAAGCCTCAAAGCGTTCTGCTATTTTGCTTTCTCCAATCATCACAGTATGCGATGTACTACGTACAACCTTGCCATGTTCCAGAAAGGGGATGATAGAATTTAGCATAGATTTCATAATATCGGGTACGCCTGCTAAACAATAAACATTGTTAATAGCAAAACCAGGTACTTTACTTACCTCATTTTTTATGAAAGTACTTCCTTCTGGAATAAAAGCCATTTTTTCTCTGGCCTTATTCATTTCTCTCCCCGGCTTTGGTAAAATTGTTCTAAAAGGTTATAAATAGTTTCGCTACGAACGTAAGGTACACTAAAAGCTTCAGATATGGCAAGACTGGTAATATCGTCATGAGTTGGGCCGATCCCGCCAGTAGTAAAAACATAATTATATTTTTGACTCAACGCCAACACAGATTCTATAATAGCTTGTTTTTCGTCTGGAACAGTTCTAGCTTCTTTTATAGTTACCCCAATTTTTTCAAGGGTTCTTGCTATAGTTTGAGTATTGATGTCTAAAGTGCGGCCTGATAGTATCTCATTACCTATTATTAATACGGCCGCACTTGGGTTTTTCATATAAGGTAAATTAAGTTATATTTTTATATCTATTTTCTATCACCAAAAAACCTTAACATATACAGAAACAAGTTAATAAAATCTAAATATAATGTGAAAGCACCCATGACTGCCATTTTTTGCCCCATTTCTCCACCACCTGAGCTATAATAAATGGTTTTCAATTTCTGAGTATCCCAAGCCGTCAGTCCCATAAATATAGCTATACCAATAAAAGAAGTCGCAAAATCAATAGCAGGACTCCGCAAGAAAATATTTACAAGAGAAACAACTATTAAACCGATCAATCCCATTATAAGAAAAGAACCCATTGACGTTAAATCACTTTTTGTACTGTAACCATAAAGGCTCATAGCACCAAATACAGATGCACATATAAAAAATGTCCGAGCCAGCGACTGTCCAGTATATACAAGGCCTAAATAGGATAATGACATCCCCATAACCGCTGCATAAACCCAGAACAAAGTCTGTGCAGTATTTACTGACATTCTACCAAGGCCCATAAAGAAATATATAGCAATTCCCAAAGGAGCAAAAGATATAAGCATTCCCAAACCAGACGTTCCCATAAATTCACCATTTGGGCCAATATTAAACATCAAACTGGCAAGCGGAGGGAAATTTAGGGTTGAAAAAGCGAACACTCCAGTAACAAGAAGGCCTATTGCCATAAAGTTATATATCTTGAGCATGTAATTTCTTAGCCCTTCATCAAAGCTGCCTTTATCTTTAACAAAGGATTTTGTGTAATCAATCATAGTCTACCTCTAAATTACTAATTTTAAGTACCTAATGTTATAATATAGGTTTAATATATACTTTTTTCAAGCTCATATCCATTTTAATCTCTATAGCTCTAATTGAGTAAGCATCCGAGCAACATCCAAAAAGCCATAACAAATCCCACATATATATTAGATTTAAACCTTATTAAACAATTATTGGGATCGGTAATATCTAGGCTTTTTACTTGCCACAACAGTATAGGAAAAGCTACTACTCCTATTACCCCTAAGTAATTATTAGATGATAAATTTGCTACTATATAAAGAAAAATAAATATAATATAAGCGCAAAAGATGAATAACTTATAATATTTGCCCTCTAAAAAAATAGCTGAAGATTTGATTCCTACAGCCTTATCATCTTTGATATCCATGAACGCATAAATACTATCGTAACCAAATGTCCAGAACCCACAAGCAGTATACATTAACAACGCTCCTAAAGAAATATCGTCTTTAATTTCTGCATAGCTGATTAAGCAACCAAGATTAAACGTCAGCCCTAAAAAAACCTGAGGAAAATAAGTAAAACGCTTCATTAGCGGGTATATCACAATCATACAAAATGCAATTATCCCGATAATTATAGGGATAATCGTAAAGTATAAAAGTGTCCACATAGTTAAAAGAAGCAATAAACCTAAAATGATTAGGGCTAGTTCTGTAGATATTGTATTATTTGCTAATGGTCTATTTTTTGTGCGTAATACTTGTCTGTCAAAATCTCTATCAAAAAAATCATTTATCACACAACCGGAGCTTCTTGCAAGAACACTTCCAATAAAAAGTACTGGCATATAGTATAAATCAATAGGTTCTTCATAAGCTAAGAACAATCCAAATAACGCAGGGAAAAAAACCAGTAAATAACCTACGGGCTTATTAAGGCGGAGTAGCTCTACTATCGTAGAAAAAATCTTTGGCATTTTTGGTTATTTATAATATATTTCTATTCTAAAATTAAACTAACTTACAAATTGATTATTATGTCATTCCCCAAAAAATACAAGTTCGACGAAAGTGAAAAGAAATGGCAAATTTTTTGGCAAGAAAACGCTATATACCACTGGTCCAAGTCAGAAGCAAGAGAAAACAGTTTTATAGTTGATACTCCACCTCCAGGAGTTTCCGGCCAGCTTCATATTGGCCACGTATATAGCTACACACATACAGATTTTATTGTAAGACACAGAAGAATGAAAGGGAAGAATGTATTTTATCCAATGGGTTTTGATGATAATGGTTTGCCAACAGAGAGGTTAGTTGAAAAAGAAAAAAACATTCGGGCAAATTCTGTAAGCAGAAAAGAGTTTATTAATATTTGTAATGAGGTTATAGCCAAAGAAGAAACAAAATTTAGAGCCTTGTTTAATAGGATAGCTTTATCAGTAGATTGGAATCTAGAATATCAAACTATTAACCCACTTTCATGTAAAATCTCCCAAATGTCTTTTTTAGATCTAATAGAAAAAGGACAGATTTATCGTGATTCTCAGCCAATGTTATGGGATTCTGTTGATCAGACAGCCCTTGCCCAGGCTGAAATCGAAGATCGTGAGAAAGACACTTTCATGAACGATATTTTATTTTCTTTGGAAAATGGTGATAAAATAACAATTGCTACTACCAGGCCGGAATTACTACCGGCTTGTGTCTCTGTTTTTTTTCACCCTGAAGACAAAAGGTACAATTACTTAGAAGGTCAATTTGCTTTCACCCCCTTATTTAACGTTAAAGTTCCCTTACTTGCTGACGATATGGTTGACCCTGAAAAAGGTACTGGTCTAGTGATGTGCTGTACATTTGGCGATCAAACAGATATTGCGTGGTGGAGAAAGCATAAACTACCAACTAATATTATTATAAGTAAACAAGGAAGAATAGAAAACATACAATTTGACAATAGCTGTGCTAACAAGATAAAGGCTGAGCAATTCGCTGCTCAACTTACTGGTCTTACAGTTACCGCAGCACGCAGTAAAATCATTGAACTGTTAAAGAAAGAAGACCTACTTGTAAACCAGGTGCAAAAATTCCAAACAGTAAAATGTGCTGAAAGGTCTGGTGCTCCTCTTGAAATTCTTACTACCCCTCAATGGTTTATAAAAACTATTATTCACAAGGAAGCTCTGTTAAAAAAGTCTAACGAGTTAAATTGGTATCCGAAATTTATGAAAATCAAGCTTGATAGATGGATAGAGGGAATAGGAATGGATTGGTGTATCTCACGCCAGCGGTATTTCGGCGTACCTTTTCCAGTTTGGTATTCCAAGCGTGCCGGAGAAGAAGGAAAACCAATATTTGCAAAAATTCATCAATTGCCTGTTGATCCACTTGTTGACTTACCAGAAGGATATAACAAAGAGGAAGTAATACCAGACTATGATGTTATGGATACATGGGCTACAAGTTCTGTTTCACCTCAATTAAACTCCCATGGTGTCTCAAATAATCACATGGTAGATGAGCACCGGCATAAAAAATTATTCCCTGCAGATTTACGTCCCCAAGCACATGAAATATTAAGGACTTGGGCATTTTATACTATGCTTAAAGCTTACTTACATGAAAATACTCTACCTTGGAAGGATATAATGGTTAGTGGTTGGTGTCTGGCGCAAGACAAAAGTAAAATGTCAAAATCCAAAGGCAATGTTTTAATTCCGGAAATATTGCTGGAAGCACATGGTTCTGATATTATAAGATATTGGTGTGCTAGTTCAAAATTAGGAACAGATACTGCTTATTCTGAGGATGTTATTAATAACGGCAAGAGATTGGTAAACAAGCTTTGGAATGCAGCTAAATTTGCGAGCACTCATTTTGACAAAATATCTGATAGTGATAAAGCGCTTTCTCTTTGTGAGGTAAAGCATAAAATTACTAGAGATTTTGATAAATATTTAGTGAATCAAGTAGTAGATTTAGTAGATTATGCTGACCAGGAATTAACAAATTATGAATATGCAACTGCAATAGATAAAACTGAAAAATTTTTCTGGGCGCTGTTTTGCGATAATTATTTAGAAATTACAAAAACTAGAGCTTATAACGAAAACGGGGAAGATGATGAAGGAGCGTTAAGCACACATTTAACCTTATACCATACTCTAAAAACCTTACTACAATTATTTGCTCCTATTCTTCCACATATTACTGAAGAATTATTTCATATACTTTATGCTAAAGATAATTCAGAAAGTATTCATATGAGAGGTTCATGGCCTAATGTTAGAGAAGCTAAATTTACCGATATAGATGAAACTAAATCAGAAGATTTACTTGAGGTTCTTGAATTAGTTAGAAAGATTAAGGCTCAAGATAATTTGTCAATTAAATCGCCGATAAGTTATATAGAAATTGAAGGAATCATGTTACCAGATAATTTGATATCGGATTTAAAAAACGTAACCTCAGCGAAAGAGATTTTATATGTAGAGCAACTAACCTCACAGAACCAGAACTTACAAGGTAAGAACTTACAAATTAATGTTGTATACTAGAAGAACAATTTTGGTTTTTTAATTGCTAAGGGTTTAAACTTGATTGGGTTACTACTGGTTCAGTAATAGTAAGGTAGTACCAGTTTATTAGCATAAATGTAGTAATTAACGAGAACTGCAAATAAGTTAAATTTCTTTGGATTGGATTTGCCTCTGTCTATTTAAGTGTGTAGATTCAAAATAGGTACTTAAATCCTACCGTCAGAAAAAAATGAACCTTGCTTCATTTCAATGTCATTGATTCACTCATCTGGGTAGATACCCCAGAGAAGTTTTTTTACAATCCATCCTTTGTAGGTTTTACACACCACTTGACACCAATCATCTTTGCACTTTATCAAATTACACCGAATCTTAGGTTTTAGCAGAACTACTACATCATCATAACGACCAGGTAAAGCAATTAGAGGAGTAATATTTTTTGACACTACGATGACCGATCTTTTAGCCGATAAAGCACTTGCATGTACCCAGCCACCTTCTCCATGTATGTCCCGTACTTTTCTCCACTGCTCATATTCAGCTATTATCTCTACCGGTTCCCCTTTGCGAGTAAATACCCACTCAATAGGGCAATCTATCACGGGTCCGGTTCTTACATTTACTTCGTCAAATTTAATTGTTACAAACCTTGGTATTGGTAACTTTTCTTTGGAAATATCAGCAAAAGCTAGAGAACTAATATTTATCCACAAAATTAAACAAGAAACTATCCTATTCATCTTCTTCGGATTCAAGTAAAGTATTGTCCTGTTTAACTACAACGTAACTTCCTGCTCTAAATTGAGTTTTTATCCGATTAATCTCATGTTCACTGATACCTACAGATTTCAGAACAGCACCGCCAAGCTGTAAGCCAGTTTCATAATCTTGCGGGATAATCGTCGTTACTCCAATATCATAAAATTCCGTACAATTCTTTAAGTCTTTTAATCTGACAATAACTTCAAGAGCAGAAAAATTATTTTTAATAGCCTTAGCTGTTTTTTTGATGGTAATTGCATTGTTCATTGTTAATACAATAGTTAAGGCTCTATCAGCTCCAACGGCCTTTAAATTGCTTATTTGCGACGCATCACCTACAAAAACCGGTAAGCCGTTAGCTATCTCTTCTGCAACAACCTCGCCGTTAACATCCAGTGCTATATAATTTACTCCTTCCGCTTCAAGGACTTTTGCTACCATTTTGCCTACTTTACCAAATCCTGCAATAATAACATGATTAGCTAGGTCTCGTGCCCCATATTCAATAACTTGTTCTGGAGTTCTTCCGAGTCCCTTTTCTATTTTTTCGGCAAATTTCTGGCCCATCATAGCAAGTAAGGGAGTTAAAGCCATTGAACAAGTGACAACAAGCAATAAAATATTTGCAACGTTTTCTTCAAGAACTCCATATTCTTTACCAAGATTAAATAAAATAAACGAAAATTCTCCCCCTTGAGAAAGTAATAACCCGGCATGAACGGCTACGCCCTTATTAAAGCCAAATAATATACATAACCCAGAAATAATAATTGCTTTTAAAAGGATCAAAGCTAAGCAAAAAGTAATTATTGTTGATATTTGTGAGTATATTTCCATTACATCAATCTTCATTCCTACGCTCATGAAGAAAAGACCTAGCAACAAACTTTTAAAGGGATAAATACTTTCGTGGGCTTTAACTCTAAATTCGGTTTCAGCCACAAGAACTCCGGCCACGAAAGCTCCAAGAGCAAGAGATAGTCCAAAATGCTCCGTTCCCCACGAAGCTGAAAGAACTACTAATAAAGTTACGGCAATCGGTAATTCACTACTCTCGCTACCTGAATCCGAAGATATGAAAGAAAACAAAGGCCGGAGTAATAATCTACCGGCAATAAAAATAACTCCCAGGGCAACCACGGCCTTTAAAAGTGAATAAACAAGCACAATTAATAGTGGTTCTTCTCCATTACCTCCAAGTATAGGCACAATAACAAGTAATGGTACAACAACAAAATCTTGTAACAGTAAAATAGCAAGAGAAATCCTTCCTATTTGCATAGACTGGCTTTTTGTTTCATTAACTACTTGCATTACTATTGCAGTTGAAGACAATGCAAGACCCCCTGCGATAATTATTGCAGAATCATTATCCCCTGTTACAAGAACTATAGAACCAGCAATAAGAAGTACGGTAATAAATACTTGTAAAGATCCAAGACCAAAAACATATCGTCTCATAACTTTGAGCCTTTCTATAGAAAGTTCAAGCCCAATAGCGAATAATAAAAATACGACTCCTAATTCAGCAAGCAAAGTAGTTTGCTCGTAAGCAATAATTTTCATACCATGATCTCCTATCATGGCTCCGGCAACCAGATACCCAAGTACTGGGCTCAGATTTAATCTTTTGAAAATAGCAACCACAAATACGGCAGCTGCGATTAGCATAATAATTACAACTAAAATCTGACTCTGCATTAAGTTCTCTAATTTTAAGTTTATTTACATTTATATCTTACATCTTTAGGATATATTATATCCTTATTTTTTCTTGCTCCATAATTCTTCGAGTTTAAATTTTTCTCTTGCCTCAGGATGGAAAATATGAAGGATAACGTCTCCCGCATCCAGTAAAATCCAATCTGAATTGTTAAGACCTTCAGCAGAAGCCGGCCACTGCGCAGTATGTTTTAATTCATACACTATATGTTCTGCGATTGCCGTTATATTTTTTGTAGATCTACCACTAGCAAAAATCATATATGTTGCCAGTGGTATTTCATTGCCAAGTTTAAGTACTGTAATATTTTGAGCGTTTTTATCTTCTAATATTTTGACAATAAAGTCCTTTAGCTCATTTGGAGTATCAATCATTAGCCTTTATTTGTTAATAATTATTTAATCTAAGAGGATGAAATTAATATCCACCACTCCTTTGTGAATTATTATATTATTAGTTTGGGATTTCGCAAGGAATGGTTTGAATTTTCTAATACATATAGAATATTTTCTTAGCTGCCTATCAAATAAAACAAATTAAAAGAATTTTTAGAGTACCGGTATTTTTTAGAACATTTAAAGATTGCAAATTATAAATTTTTTTTGTAGCTTCCATTATATAATTTCTTAAATAACAAGACTTTTACATATGGCCATTTCCGAAGAAGAATTATTGTTAATACTACAACAAAAATTTCCTAATGCAAAAATAAAATTAAAGGATTTAGCCGGAGACCAAGATCATTATTCTTTAGAAATAAACGATCCTTCATTTAAAAATATTCCATTAGTTAAACAGCATAAATTAGTTAACACAGCTTTAGCAGAAGTACTACATAGTAAGCTTCATGCTATCACTATTAAAACCAAACATTATTAGAAAATAAAGTTGTTTTTCTATCAATGGTTTTTACTAAAAAACATTAATAATCTATTGCGAACTTCCTCAGCTGCATTCTCGGCTAAGTCAGACATAGAATCCTGTCTTATAACCGAATTGGAATATAACGAAAAATTAGTACTGTAGGAGCTCATTTTAGAGAAAGTACCGTAAGTTAAGACTTTTAGGTCTTTTTTGTCAATCAATTGATAGGTAACGTTGATATTTTGTGTTTCCCGAAGAATATCAGAATTACTCTGTATAACATTATAAGAGTTACTAAACGACAATTTCGTATTCAACACATAAAGGCTCTTCTTCGCTGACGGAAAAATGCTTTTTAGATGATTATAAAAATTTGTTCCTTCAATAGTTCTCATAGGGGTTATTTCAACAAATGTAAGAAAATTCTCGTTATACGCATCAGCTTTATAAGCAGGTCTAAAACCGCATGAAACCTGCATAAAAAAGGCAAGCATAAAAAATAATATCTTGATATTTTTTGATGCGAAAAAGAGATGATTTATTTTCATGTTGTTATTAAAATAAGGTACTACTCTCTATTATTAACAACAGTTTTATCCTGATTTTCATTATTCAAATTTTTATTTCTCTGTGAATTACTTCTTCTTCTGTTAATTCTTTTCCTAGATTTACTAACATGCTTATTACGGTCAGTAGATAATGGTTCTGCTGCAATTACTTCTTCTTGATCATTAGTTTTGTTAGTATCGATATCTTTAGCACCTTCGCTAGCATCAGTTTTTTCAACAACCTCAGATTTTAAATCCTCTTCATTATAATGATTTTGCTGAACTAGATTATGTTTCTGAACCTTTTTATTTTTAGGGTTTGTTTTTTTACTTTCTGAATTTTCGGTATATATTTCGTTAATATCTTGTAATAATGGTTGTTTAACTGTACTTTCTGATTTGTTTTTTTCTGATAATTTAATTTTTTCTATTGAATAGCTATCAGCTGTTGCTTCTTTATCAATGTGAAAGTTAAGTTTTATAGAATATTTTTTCTCAATAAAAGCTATTTCTTCTCTTTTGTTATTGAGCAGATATAGCATTGATGAAGCAATCCCATAAACATTTACAACATTGTAATTATTATTGTAAATCTCATTTTCTATAGTTCTTAGTATTAACATTGAATTAGACTCATCGGCTCGTACGATTCCTTTACCGCTACAGTGCAGACATATATTGGAATTTACTTCTAAAAAAGACGGTCGTAGTCTCTGTCTTGACATCTCAAGCAAACCGAAACTACTAATATGAGAGGTCTGTATCCTTGCCTTGTCTTTGCTTAAAAACTCTCTTAAAGTTCTTTCCACTATTTTACGGTTTCTAACCTCGGCCATATCTATAAAGTCTAAGACAAGCAACCCTGATAAATCTCTCAGTTTTACTTGCCTTGCTATTTCCCTTGCTGCTTCAAGATTATTTTTTAAAGCCATTTCTTCAATATTGCGCTCACTGGTAGCTCTACCAGAATTTACATCTATTGAAATTAATGCTTCAGTAGGGTTAATGACTATATACCCCCCAGATGGCAGCTGAACAATCGGTTGGTATAATTTTGCCAGTTGATCTTCAACATTAAATTTAGTAAAAATTGGCGTATTACTTTTATATTCTTTTATCGAATTTAAAGCATATGGCATAATATCTTTTACAAATTTTACACAGATATTAAAAGCTGTAGTACCTTGGACTATTACCTCTTTTACGTTGCGGTCAAACATGTCCCTAATTGTTTTCAATATGAGACCGTCTTCTTGATGAATAAAGGAAGGAGCATTTGCCTTAAGGGTAGCTTCCCTAATCCGATTCCACAGTTTAACTAGATATTCATAATCTTTTTTGATATCTAATGAAGTGTGACCAGCCCCGGCAGTTCTGGCTATAACACTAGAGGTTTCCTTGTTTTTTCCGGAAAGTAAGCTATTAATAATATCCTTTAATCTTTTTCTCTCATCATGATTGGAAATCTTGCGTGAAATACCATTTTGCAGTGGCTTATTAGGCATTAATACACAATACTTTCCAGCTAGCGATATGTAAGTTGTTAGTGAAACGCCTTTGTTGCCCCGCTCTTCTTTTGTAACTTGTACCAAAAGAATCTGTCCTTTTTTTATAACCTCCTGTATTTTATAAGCTTTTCTTGTATCACTATGTACATCTTCTTTAGAAAAACTTTCTACTTCGTTATCTTCGACTTCTATATCAAAATCTGACTGGATTTTTTCATCAACTAATTTCTCTATTTTACTAATATCAATTTCGTCATTATCTATAACGTCATTCCCGATATTTTGCTGCTTTGTCTGCATCAAATCCTCAGAAGTAATTTCTGGTGGAAAGAGCTCATTCCATGAAGGGGTATCACCTTTTTTATCTCTGGCTAGAATATTATAATAATCAGGATGGATTTCATTAAAAGGAAGAAACCCGCTTTTTTCGTCGCCATAATCAACAAAAGCAGCTTGCAAGGCAGGTTCTACTCTAGTTACTTTGGCTAAATATATATTTCCTTTGATCTGTTTTTTGTTGACCGAACTATATTCAACGTCCTCTACATTATTATTTTTATCAAGTAAAACGATCCTTGTTTCTGTAGGGAAATTGGCATCTATTAAAATTCTTTTTTTCATATCAAAATAATTTTTTCTAAATTCTTTACCTGTGGATACTAAAATGATTCGAATTGATAGCAAACTTGCATCAATTGCCCTCAATATACATTTAATTAATTGCTAAAGGCTTTAGCTTTTTCAATAATTAGTATACTCTTTAGGTTTATTAGATATGCGTCTTTTTAGTTAAACTAATTCGCTAAATGACCACAGTCTAAACGAAATTTATATACCACCATCGATATTTTAGCAAATAAATATTTATGAATACAAAGATTAATTATAAGGCATCTATTCCTTATTTTATCTGCATAACGACATATATGTTTGCTGCAATAGTAAATATTCAGGTAGTAGAACAAGTTTTGGTTTTTAAGGAAGTTCCTGCCGGTCTTTTAGACCAAGTATACCATTATGATATACTGGGCTACCTCATAGGCAGTTTAATGCTACTTTTTTTTAGTAATTATTTTCACCTCCAGAAAATTATCATTTTTAATTTGTTAATTTATGCTTTAAGCGTATATAATGTAGGTTTCTCCACATTTTCTGAGTTATTCCAGAAAATTTATCCTATGATTTATTCTCTCACCAATTCGGTTATTATAACTTCTTTGCTTTATTATATATTCAGCGATAAGAGAATAACTCATAAATATTCTATAGCCTTTTTTCTTTTTAGTATTTTTATAGCATATTTTTTAGCACAAATAGTCTTATATTATATATTTCTAGGAACAGACTCTCCTGACTTAGTTTTGATACGTATACTGGTCATAGTAAATATCATACCAATAACAATTTTCTTGTGTAGTTTTTTGCTAAGCTCTTGTTTTCATCAGTTAAAAACCAAGCCAGTAAATAGCTTGATAGTGCTAAAAAATATAGATCTAGAATTATTAGCATCTTTTTCTATCTTTTACATTACAATGACAGTGTTTTATGGGTATGAAACGTATAAATTCACTGATAACCTATTGATGATATCGGTATCGAGCATAAGGTATTATATTTTTGCTGGTATATTGTTGCTTGCAGTTTTTTTATCAAAATTTATTTTTAATTACAACCCACATAAAATCAATATAGCATGTATTACTGCTTTATTACTTATGTTTAGCTCGATATCTTTTTGGTCTAATGATATATTGTTAAGCTCAATTTCCTGGTTTCTGATAACTATATTTTTATACGCAATCATCCCTTGACATTCAATAATAGATTGTATATTACTGATATATTTGGTCAGTTTTATAATAATTTATTATGTTGGAATTTTTTAAACAAGTTTCTAATACTATTGTCAGTGATTATATCAAAGATTGGCTGGACAGTAAAGCATTACCTTCTTTTGCTTTTATTTGCAGTAGTTTGGGGTACTATATGTTAACGCAACAGTTTTTAGGTGCTATATTTTTATCTCTACCTCTCGTTTATTTAGTACATAAATGTAAGCAAAATTATAGTATTAAGGATAAATTATTGATAATTCCAGAACCTAGATTAGAATTTCCAGATAATAATATACACAACATTCGAATTGCTATGTCAGTTTATAACTGTTCTACTCAGGTGATTAGTTGTTTTTTAGACCAAGAAAAGACAGTTATAATTGTTAATGGTCAGACACATCAAAAAGATGAAATAGATGTAATAAATAAATCATCAGTTTTACTTCCACCTTATTACCTTTCTAATGCAGCGACAGGGATAATTAAAGTAAAAGATATAAACATAGCTAAATCTTTAAAAATTACAGCAACTATTGCTTTAAAATACGGTATTTTAAATAATGAAAAATATGAAGTTTATCATAAAGTACATATAGAAGGTATTTTAAATCGTTTAGAAAATGGAAGTCTCTCTATTCAATTCGTTAGAAAACCGCCTGTTGTAAAATCAAATTAAATACACAACCATTTTCTCTAGTATTATATCTAAAAGCAAACTCATCAACATACTTTTGAAGATGCTTAGCTGATACGTGGTGATATATGCCGAGTATTCCACGCTTTAGAGTTCCCCAAAAGTTCTCCATATTGTTGGTGTGAATGTTACCGCTGGCTACATATTCTTTCGTATGGTCTACTCTTAAATGGATATGGCTTGTTTTCTTACCGAGGATATTATATCCTTTGAACTCATCGCTAATAATGACGCTATCTTGGGTTATAACTTGATTCAATACATCTAATAGCTGCTTACCTGTTAATTTCTTGCCATCGTTGTTTTTAATCATAACTTTAGCAAATACAGACTTATTTATCTTATCAATACAACCAACAACAACGTTCTTTTTAGTACCACGCCCCCTTTTATTTACTGGTGGTAAGTTATCGTTATCATCATCTCTATTGTTTTTCTTCCTAGGTCTACCGCCTACATAGGTCTCATCCACTTCAATTAAAGTACCAAAAAATTGCTGGTTTTCAATATTACCCATAGCAAGCCTGATTTGCTTAAGCATACGCCAAGCCGTTTTATAAGTAACGCCTATTTCTCTTTTTAGTTGGTAGCCTGATATACCTTTTTTACTATTTAAAAACAAGTGAATAGCATAAAACCATTTACGTAAATCAGTGTCAGACTTCTCAAATATTGTCCCTTTGAAGATTGAGAAACCTTTATTACAGAAGATACATTGAAAATTTTTAGGTGTATCTCTTCTGTGTGTTAATCTGTCGCTCCCGCAATGTCTGCAAACGGGTTTATTATTATACCTAATTGTGATAAAGTACTTTATACAATCAAGTTCAGTAGGAAACTGTTTGTTAAATTCAAAAAAGTTCATAATTCTTTACCTTATTATAAACCTAAGTATAAACTATTATCTATTGAATGTCAAGGGATGATTGCGATAACTAATTTTGAACCAAATTTACCTTTACTAATTTGTGATAAGAAAAGAATTGCCCAAGTAATAGATAATTTAATTAGTAACAGTATAAAATACTCTAGTAAAAATACTGCTATTAACATCGTAGTAAAAATGGACCAAAGTCAAATGGTAATAACAATTAGTGATCAAGGAATAGGAATGAAACAAGAAGAAATACCTATAGCCCTAAGCAAGTACGGCACAATTCATAGAGAAGATTACCAGAAAGGGGGATCTTATGGATTAGGATTACCTATAGTTAAAATGCTATTAGATGCTCATGAAGCAATTCTAACTATAGATAGTACATACGGAAAGGGAACAACTGTAAAAATTATTTTCCCAAAATCCAAAATTGTTTATACTCAAGAGAAAAAACAGTAAATGGGTTATTCTATAAAAGAAAAATTTGTAACTAAGCTACAAAAGATACCTTTTTCTATACCATTTTTAATAACAGTTATTTGTATTTACGGTTTTGTAATTCTTTACTCTGCTGCAGGTGGGCAAATAGAGCCATGGGCGTATAGGCAAATAATAATTTTTTCGATTTTTATGCCTTTAGCTTTCATAATTTCTATGGTAGATACTAGATTTATCTATAAATTCTCGTATTTTTTATATTTTTTTGTTTTGCTACTTTTAATTGCAGTAGCAATTATTGGGAAAACAGTAATGGGAGCAACACGATGGATAGACCTTGGGGTTTTTTACATCCAACCATCAGAACCAACTAAAATAGCTATAGTGCTAATGCTTGCCAGATATTTCCATAGCAGTAAGGAACAAAATATTTCCTCTATTTACAATTTAATTCTTCCTATAATTGGAGTGCTAATTCCAGCATTCCTAATTATTAAACAGCCAGATCTTGGAACTGGAATAATTACCATAATAGTTGCAACTATTATTTTTTTTGCGGCAGGGGTTAAGAAGTTATATTTTGTTATCGTAGGTATTGGCAGTTTAATTTTACTACCAATCGTTTGGACTTTATTACATAACTATCAAAAAAATCGTGTGTTAATTTTTTTGAACCCAGATAGAGAACCCCTCGGAGCAGGATATAACATTATTCAATCAAAAATAGCTATAGGATCAGGAGGATTTTGGGGGAAAGGTTTATTAAATGGGACACAAAGCCATTTAAGTTTTTTACCGGAATATACCACCGATTTTATCTTTTCTTTCCTAACAGAAGAACTTGGGTTTGTTGGTGGTTTAGTTTTAGTGATACTATATTTTATGCTGATTCTCAGTTCACTAGCTATTGCAATTAACACTAAATCAATATTTACAAAGTTAATGGTGATAGGTCTAACATCAATATTTTTTAGCCACGTGTTTATTAATATAGGCATGGTAATGGGTATGATGCCAGTA
This sequence comes from Candidatus Megaera polyxenophila, assembly GCA_037101405.1. Taxonomy (NCBI): domain Bacteria; kingdom Pseudomonadati; phylum Pseudomonadota; class Alphaproteobacteria; order Rickettsiales; family Rickettsiaceae; genus Candidatus Megaera; species Candidatus Megaera polyxenophila. Next base: position 787,530 of record AP017964.1, read on the forward strand.
GTCGGAGTACCGTTACCATTTATTTCATATGGTGGTACAATGATGGTGTCAATGCTTATTAGTTTTGGTTTAATTATGAATGCTAGCCTGCACCAACACAGTAACTTGCACACTAATTAATTATGTATAAATTATCGATCAAAGCGGTATTAACTCTTATTTTAGGATTTTATATCCTTTTGATTTGTTTAATACCATTAAAGCTATATAAACTAGGTTTAGTTAACATGTTTGGTGAAATTTTTCCTGCGGTGGATTTAATAGTTATTTATTATTTCTCAACTTATACTACTATTAGACCCTGGATATTATTTATTATTGGTATCATAATAGATCAGATATATCAAGTGCCAGTTGGCCTTAATTCTTTTGCTTTTATTACTATAAATCTCATACTAAATTATGCAAGCAGATGGTTTATTCTAAAGGATGAAATTACGAATATCTTAATTTTTTGTGCATATAGTTTGCTCCTTATTGGCTTTAGGTATATAATTTTCCTGGCAAAAAATAATTATGGCTTTGAAGGATTCTCAATTTATTTTTATTACCTAACGACAATCTTTTCATATCCAATATTACGATTTCTAATCCACAAACCTTTTACTGCATTAACCAGATATGCTGGATAAAAATACTATTAAAGGGCAGCTTATTTCTAGGCGTGCTTTTATAATCGGAGCTGGCAAATTTGCTTTTTTACTTTTGCTTGTAGGCAGAATGTTTTACATGCAATTCATCAAAAAAAACGAGTACAAAACACTTTCAGATCAAAACCGAATAAGAATGATAATCATGTTGCCAAATAGAGGACAAATTTATGACAGGCACATGAAATTAATGGCTAAAAACAATACTTGTTTTAGGTTATTATTAGATAAAAATATTAGCTCGTTTTTTGAAGAGGAATTAAAAGATGTTACAGAAATGCTTGAATTGGACGAGGAACAAATAAAAGAGGTTAGTAATAGGATAAAAAGAGCAGGTAGAAGAATCCCCGTATTAATAATGGATTATCTAGACTGGCATCAAGTTTCAATAATAGAAGAGCGCAAGGAAGTTTTAAAATCGCTATTTGTTGATACAGGAAACATCAGATTTTATAAGTATGGAGAAAATACAGCCCACTTACTTGGTTACATGGGGAGAATTGAAAAAACCGAAAAAAATGATTTTGCCTTTGTAGACGAAAATTTCAGGACTGGAAAAAACGGAATAGAGAAATTTTATGAAGAAACATTGCGGGGAAATTTCGGTCATAAACAGATTGAGGTTAACGCTCATGGCAAATATGTAAGGGAGCTATCCGAAAGTAAACCTTTACCAGGCATTGATCTATATTTGAATATAGATGCAGAGCTACAAAAAAATATTACTCCATATTTAAATTCAAAAGGTTGTAGTGCTGTTGTGATGGATTGCCAGGATGGTAGTATTTTGGTTTCTAGCTCGACACCCTCCTATAATCCTAATAATTTTAATTTTCTATCAAATAAATATTGGTCTGAGTTAATCCAAAACCCGCATAAACCACTGATAAATAAAACAATTCATAGTCTTTATCCTCCCGGCTCAATATTTAAAATAATTACAATTCTAGCTGCACTGGAGACAGGAATAAACCCTTCTCATACCATAAATTGTAATGGAGGGCCAGCTCTAGGAGGGAACGGTTTTAGATGTGGAAAAAAAACTGGTCATGGCTTCTTAAATATGCATGATGCAATAAAACACTCCTGTAATATTTATATGTTTGAAATTGCAAAAATCATAGGACCTCAAAAGATTATCAATTTAGCACAAAAATTTGGTTTTGGATCAAATACCGGTATTGATTTACCATCCGAGCTTACAGGATTTGTTCCAACGTTGGAATGGAAAAAGAAGCAATTTAATAGCAAATGGTCTCTAGGAGATACATTTAATTTGTCAATTGGACAAGGATTTTTATTATGTACTCCTATACAACTGGCAAGATTCATAACTGCTATAGCAACAGACGGAAAATTATACACCCCTAAGATAGCTAAATCTGCGGCAGAATATGTCCAGCTTAGGTTAGAAAAAGATCATATAGCTTTTATAAAAGAAGCATTGTATAGCACCGTTAATTCGGCAGGTGGAACTGGCTATGCAGGAAGACTAACTCATAGCACATTAAGTATGGCTGGTAAGACGGGCACTGCTCAGGTGGTAGCTAAAAAAAATACTGACGATGACCTTAGTAGATCTGACATAGCATGGAATCGAAGAAATCACGCTATTTTTGCGGGTTATGCGCCTTCCAATAACCCTAGATATACTGTAACAGTATATTATGATCACGGAGGAGGTGGAGGAAAAGCTGCCGTTCCTATAGCCAAGGCAATAATCGAACAAATTTTAGAAAAATACCCTCAAATATATTAGTTAGCTAAAACCTAAATAAGCAAGAAAGCGGTTGAATATGAAATTTTATCCTAATATATTCTAGCTGTGTCCTTAGTAAAATAACGAGAAACAACAATGCTCGAGAAATATGCGTGTATACCAGAAAAAACAAGAGGAAGAATATATCCCGAAAAACCTACTCCTTATAGAAATGAATTTGAAAGAGATCGAGATCGTATAATTCACTCCAACTCTTTTAAAAGGCTTCAATATAAAACACAGGTATTTGTTAACCACGAAGGCGATCATTATAGAAATCGCCTTACACATTCTATAGAAGCATCATCGATTGCACGATCGTTATGTAAAGCTCTTAATTTATCCGATGATCTAGCAGAAGGAGTAGCTCTTGCTCATGATCTTGGCCATTCACCTTTCGGTCATGCTGGCGAAGAAGCTTTAAATGAATGTATGAAAGATTACGGAGGCTTCTCTCACAATGCCCACTCATTTAAGATTTTAACATATTTAGAGAATAAATACGCCGCATATAATGGTTTGAATTTAACCTGGGAAGTATTAGAAGGAATTATAAAACATAACGGCCCACTTGCTCCAAAAGATTTTTCCAGATATATTGTTGACTACGACGCTATACACAATCTTGATTTAACAAAATATTCTTCGGCAGAAGCTCAAATAGCCTCTCTTTCAGATGATATAGCTTACATTACTCACGATCTAGAGGATAGTATAGGAGCTGAAATCATAACTTATAAAGACCTTGAAGAAATAGAATTACTAGCTGAATATATTCATAGAATTAGAAACGATTATAAAGATATAGATAAAGCAAGATTAATTTATGAAGTAGCACGTAAGTTAACTCATCACTTGATAGACAGCCTCTTATCACAAACAAGAGATAATATTAAAAAATACAAAATTGGAACAGAATCAGATATACGTGATTTAGGACGTCCATTAGTAGAATTTACTGAAAATACTGTTAATGAAGTTAAATTGATAAAAGAGCTCTTATTTAAAAAAGTTTATAAGCATCATCGGGTGGTAGCCGTTACGTTGCAATGTCAGAATATTGTTAAAAGTCTTTTTAAATTATACGCCGAAAATATAAACTTATTACCTTTTAGCTGGCGTCAAATGATAAAAGATGATGTAAATAATTCAGAAATGTCTATAATAGCCGATTATATAGCTGGTATGACTGATAGATATGCAATAAAACAATATCAGTCATTTTACAATTTAAAATTTGCAAATGCTGATCTATGAATATATTTAAGGAATTAGGAAGTGATCTTAAAAATAGATGTTTACAAATATGCGCTGATACAGAAATTTGGAATCAAGCCACTCTAGAAACCCCCAAGGATCCGTTAAACGGTGATATCTCAACTAATATAGCAATGTTACTCGCTGCAAAAACTGGCGAAAACCCTAGGGAAATAGCTATTAAATTTAAGGAATTAATAACTGATATACCTTATGTTGCCCATATAGAAGTTGCAGGTCCTGGCTTCATTAACTTTACCATAAAAGCAGAAAAATGGCACGATTGTATTAAAAGTATACTCAATGGTGACAAAGATTTCTGGGAAGTTAATGTTGGGAAAGGAACAAAAGTAAACGTTGAATATGTTTCTGCTAACCCAACTGGCCCAATGCATATCGGGCATGCTAGGGGAGCAGTATATGGAGATGCATTGGCAAATATTCTAAAAAAATGCGGGTACGCAGTTACTAAGGAGTATTATGTAAATGATGCTGGCTCGCAAATTGATGTATTAATTGACAGTTTGTTAATTCGTTACAAGGAAGCCTTAAACGGCGAAAAAGCTATAATCCCTGAAGGTTTTTATCCTGGGGAGTATTTAGCTGTAGTAGGTAAAAAACTAGCAACAGATTATGGCCATAAACTGCTTGACATGGATAAGAATTCAATGCGTCAGAAGCTCAAAAAAATTGCAGTTTCTGAAATGTTAGAATTAATTAAACTCGATCTTGGAAAACTAGGTGTTAAACACGATGTCTTTACTTCAGAACAAAGCTTACATGATAATGGTAAAATAGAGGAAGCTGTTGCGATTCTGACTAAAATGGGGTTAATATATCACGGTATTTTATCGCCTCCAAAAGGAAAAATAGATGAAAATTGGCAAGAAAAAGAACAATTATTGCTCAGGTCCTCTAATTATGGCGACGACCAAGATCGACCTATCCAAAAAAGCGACGGCTCATGGTCTTATCTGGCTGCAGATTTTGCTTACGCCAAGGATAAGATAGATCGAGGTTTTGAGTGTTTAATTTATATACTAGGTGCTGATCATAGCGGTTACGTTAAACGAATAAAAGCTGTCATTGAAGCCCTCAGTCAAGGTAAAGTAAAAAGTGACATTCGCACTAGTCAGCTTGTTAATTTTGTAAAGGGAACTGAACCAATTAAAATGTCAAAAAGAAGTGGGAATTTCATGACTGTTAGCGATGTAATAAATGATGTGGGTAAAGATATCATCCGCTTTATTATGCTTACCCGCAGAAATGATGTAACATTAGATTTTGATTTTACAAAAGTTAAGGAACAATCAAAAGATAACCCGGTATTTTATGTACAATACGCCCATGTCCGAGCTAAATCCATTTTAGCAAAAGCAAAAGAAACTATTCCTTTAGCTTATGAAGTTTTTACAAATAGAGCGTTCAATCTTTCGCTTCTTAATTCAGAAGAAGAAATCCAGTTAATTAAACTTCTTGCTTCTTGGCCAAAAATCTTATCGTCATCCGCCATAACACGGGAACCACAAAGAATTGCCTATTATTTAATTGATATTGCTTCCAGATTTCATTCTATATGGAATCTTGGCAAAGAAAATAATGATTATCGATTTAATATAGAGGATAATCTAGAATTAACAGCTGCAAGATTAGCCTTGGTAGAAAGTATAAGAAAGGTAATAGCTAGTGGATTTGAGCTGATAGGAGTAACTCCTATGGATAAAATGTAAGGAATAATAAATTTTGGAGTGTTGAGGTTTAACTCTTCATGAAATAAAGAGTTAAACCTCAACTATCCTCAATTATCTCATTGGGGAAATTTCTAAATTGACAAGCTTTATTAAACAGTGTGAAAAAGTTATCTGTAGTCTGTTTTGCACATTTTTCAAACGTTATCCCTTTTAAATCAGCAATCGCTTCTGTAACATATTTTACATAAGAAGGCTCATTTATTTTACCTCTTTTAGGAACTGGTGCAAGATATGGGGAATCAGTTTCGACTAGAAGCCTATCCAAAGGCGTAAATTTAATAATATCTCTTAATTCATCAGCATTTTTAAAAGTGACAATTCCAGCAACTGAAATATAAAAACCAATATCTAGTATTTTTCGAGCAAATCTCTCTGAAGCTGTAAAACAATGGATAAGGCCAGGAAAATTGTAAGTTTTTTTGTATGAAGCTATTATATCATAAGTATCGTCTTCAGCTTCTCTGGTATGAACTATAATTGGTAATTTGTTTTCACAAGAGGCTTTAATATGTTCTTCAAAAGATTGTTTCTGAAGTTTGTGCTGCGTAATATCTTTATTATAATAGTAATCTAACCCTGTTTCCCCTAACCCTATCACTCGATTATTTTTAGCAAGGCTAATTAGTTCCGAAGCACTTATTACTTCCCTTACTTCACTTGGATGGATTCCAACTGAAGCAAAGACATTTTTATAATTTTCTGCAATAGCCAAAATTTTAGGAAAATCTTCAAGTTTTGTACAGATTGTCTGCATGTAATGTACATTCGATTCAAACGCACGTTTAATTATATTATCGTGTGAATCATGCCCTACGAGCATATCTAAATGGCAATGTGAATCTACCAGGACCATATTTTTGCTGCTAATTCCTTATTTCTAACCTTGGAAAAATCGGCAGCGGCTCGCTTATCCTAGTAGAAGGTTTAATGGCAAACTCTTGGGTTAAATGTCTAAAATCACGATTATCCTCTGGAACACTAAGTTGGTCTAAAATTTTTGCTGCTGAATCAGGTATAAACGGTTGTATTAAAATGCCAATATATCTAATCGTCTCAACAATTCTATACAAAACTTCATTCATTTTAGGAAGATCAGAATTCTTTAGAGCCCATGGTGCTTCCCGATCTATATAAATATTTGATTGTTCAGTTATGTATATAATATGGTCAAGAACAGCATTAATGTTATAACTTTCCATTTGGATGATAGTATCCTTAACAATATCCTCTAATTGAACAAAAAACGAATCCTGATACATGTTATCTATAAATCTTTTGGTAACATCTGGCATTTTTTGCCCGCAATTTTTAAAGATAAAAGAACAAGTACGCTGGATCAGATTACCAATTTTATTAGAAAGTTCAGTATTGTTTCTTTGAACTAAATTATCGTGTGCATAATTCCCGTCATTACCAAATATAACTTCCCTCATCAGGAAATATCTTACCTGATCTTGACCAAAATTCTCAATAAGCTTAAACGGGTCAATAACGTTACCAAGAGATTTTGATATTTTTTGCCCCTCATTAGTCCACCAACCATGTGCAATAATTGATTTTGGTAAAGGAAGACCGGCGGCCATCAAAAAAGCCGGCCAATAAACGGCATGAAATCTTAAAATATCCTTACCTACAACATGGGCATCAGCTGGCCAGAATTTGCTGTAATTGCCTGTCTTATCGGGATAACCAAGAGCTGAGATATAATTCGTTAAAGCATCAAGCCATACATAAATAATATGCTTTTCATTCCCCGGAACAGGAATACCCCATTTAAAACTAGTTCTTGAAATTGATAAATCCATGAGACCGTTTTTTACAAAGCTTATCACTTCATTTCTTCTGGTTTTAGGTATAATAAATTCAGGATTTGCGTCGTAAAATTCCAATAACTTATTCTGCCATTTCGATAAAGCAAAAAAATAACTAGGTTCTTCTAACCATTCAACTGGAGCTCCAGTTGGGGCGAAACCTTCAGGGGTTAATTCAGACTCATCATAAAATGCTTCATCCCGAACGGAATACCAACCAGAGTACTTGCCAAGATACACATCCCCGTTTTCGTATAATCTATTCCAAAAAGCCTTTACTCCTAACTTGTGCCTCTCTTCGGTAGTTCTAATAAAATCAGAATTTGCAATATTTAATGCCTGGAGCAAATTTCTAAAATTTATAGACATTTTATCAGTAAATTCCTGAGGAGAAAGGTCATTATTTAGAGCTGATTTTTCAACTTTTTGCCCATGCTCATCAGTACCACTTAAATACCAAACTTCTTTACCTGCCAATTTCATGAATCTAGCAATTACATCACACGCAAGGCTCGTATAAGCATGACCTATATGAGGAACATCGTTAACATAATATATAGGAGTTGTAATATAAAATCTGTTATTTGACACTTCTTTATCGTTTATTTGGATTAGAAACGCGTTAATGATAACTAAATTATGTTCTTTTTCAACAATTTTACCTATTAACCTAGTACTTTAGATATCATTTCAACTAAATCAGATTGTGTATAAGGTTTATAAATTATTTGAACTGATTCGTCTGCCAAGTGCTTTTTCAATTCTTTTTCTTGGCACGGAATACCACTTTGAAAAACAAAAGGAATATTAGCTAGTTTTTTATCTTTCCTAAAAATTTTATATATTCCATAACCGCTTATATCTGGTAACATAATATCAGATAAAACTAAGCAAATACTATTTGCATATTTCTTGCCAAGGGAAATAGCTTCTTCAGCATTATGGGCATTTATAACCTTGTATTTTGTAAAATTGGGGATTACAAGGTTAACTAAAGTATGGCAAATTTTCTCATCATCTACAAATAATATAGCATTTTTTTCTAAAGCAATTTCCTTGTTCACAACTTTCTCTCTGTAGAAATTATAATATGTCCATGCCCTCTCTGACTTTCAGTCGGGCTTTATATTTAGCCTAGCTTGTGCTTCATCGTCGCTCAACCATATATACTCTTGGGATAAAACCTGAAACTGTTTATCTGCTATATCCTGATTTAATACCTCATTTTTATCTTGGAGTTCAGTATAATGAATACCGAGGTAATTAATTTCATGATCTTTAAGTATATTTTGTACTGAAGTTAGATTTTTCAATCGATCATCGACAAAAATGATATTTTTGTAATTTTTGTTTAATTGTTTTAAGAACCCTAAAAGCACCTTTCCTTTATCGGCTTTGTTCGTGAATATAACACGAAAGATGCATTCCGGAAACTCCCCTTTTAATAAATCACCATTATCTTTAAAATGATACCCAAGAGAGCTCAGGCGGGATAAATGAAGTTCTGCTTCATTCTGAACAATGCCATATTTTCCACTGCTGTTGGCCGTGAATCCGACAACAGCCATTTTTTTAGAATCAAGTTCATTAACAAAATTTGGCATGTCCAGAGATACCAACTCAACTTTACTAGAAGATAAAATCTGGCTAATTAAATACTCAGCCATTGGCACTTTATCCTTACCAAGAGGGATCTCTTTTCCTTGAAAATCTTTAAATATAGCTTTGAAGTGTTTTGAACGATAATTATTTTCTTCACCCGCATATCTCAATACTCTATCTCGCGGTACAAACAGCACATAATCCAAGTCAAATAAAACAAGAGTGTCTTTGCTCTCAAACTGAGAAGTGTATGTTTTAATATCATTAACTGAAGATGCTTGTACAATTTCAGCGCTTGCCTCAAAAGCAGAAAGGCCTATTAATACCATTAATCCAATCTTGATGCTCAATTTAATTTCGTTCAAATAATTTTTCATCCTTATACAATTTTCTTGAATATTGTAAGATTCACTTGTGTTAATTTATAAGGCTCAAGCTTTCTATTTTGATAAAGAAAAACTTACACTTGTACCACCTGTCTCATTATTCTTTGCCCAAATTTCCCCGCCATGTGCAACAACAATTTCCTTGCATATAGCAAGACCCAATCCAGAACCTTTAAGTGATTCATTAATGTTTGATCCTTGCTTAAATGCCTCAAATATACTTCCTAATTCTTTCGATGGTATTCCTACGCCATCATCAATGACTGAAATAACCATGTTTTTACTATCCACAGTTTTTTCTGAATTAATCTTAACTTTAATATTTTTTGCACGAGAATGCTTTATTGCATTACTTATTAAATTAGACACTAATTGCTTTATCCAAAATTGATCAATACTAATTTTTATTTCTTTATCTACGCACTCCAAAAATAGGTTTACTGCATTCTTATCAGTAATAAAAAGATTATTTCTTTCCACTGCATCTTGAATAACCTTTATTATATCGGCTTTTTCAAAATGAAAATTTATATTATTATCGCTAAAATTAGCTAGTTGAAATAATTTCTCTACAATATCTTCAAGAGAACAAGCAGATTCAAATATATCATCCATGCATGATTTTTTGGTTTTTTCATCCAGTTTTTCCCAGTTGTTACGAAGATACTCAGCAAGTCCTTTGATCCCATGGACCGGTGTTCTTAATTCATGGCTAACTTTAGAAAAGAGCGAGGTGCTATTAAAAATTTTCTTAAAATCTTGCATAAATTAAGATTAAATTTATTTTGGAAAATAACTAAAGGTAGTGAATCGTAACATACTTAATTTTTACTGTCTATTTTTTATTTTGCCTTAAATTGAATACAAATCAGTAATTTTGTTATTATATTTAACATAAAATTGAAAGCTTAACCATAACTGGTACTAGACTTAATTTTAATAAGCAATTATACTTGCTATCTGCATAATAAAATAAATGTTTTACTAAGTAAAATGTCCGTGAAAATTCATAAAGAAAACGATTTTATTAAAATGCGAGCAGCTGGAAAATTAGCTGCGCAAACTCTTGATTATATTACAGATTATGTAAAACCTGGAGTGACCACAAATTATCTTGACAATTTATGCCATGAATTTATCACTTCGAATGGCGGCATACCAGCACCTCTTAACTACAAAGGCTTTCCTAAATCAATATGCACTTCAGTAAATCACGTAGTGTGCCACGGCATACCTTCGGATAAAAAATTGAAAATAGGTGATATACTTAATATCGATGTAACAGTAATATTAGACGACTGGCATGGAGATACCAGCAGAATGTTTTATGTCGGGGAGGTAGCTATTAAACCAAAAAGACTTATTCAAATTACTTACGAAGCTATGATGATTGGTATAGAAATGATAAAACCGGGAGTAAAACTTGGAGATATCGGTCATGCCATTCAAAAACATGTTGAAAAACATAATTATTCAGTAGTAAGGGATTATACTGGCCACGGTATTGGTAAGATATTTCACGATGAACCAACAGTCCTTCATTACGGCAAACCTGATACAGGACTTACGTTGAAAGAAGGGATGTTTTTTACTGTTGAACCTATGGTAAATGCTGGCAGCTATGAAACTATTTTAAGCAAAATAGATGGCTGGACCGTAACTACACGGGATAAATCTTTATCTGCACAATTTGAGCATACCGTTGGAGTAACTGATAGCGGAGTGGAAATTTTCACACTTTCAGAGAAAAATTTACTATACCCCCCATATGCAAACACCAAATGAGAATTTGCCGCATTATGTTGGGCATAGGAAGCGTCAGAAGGATAAGTTTCTTAAAAATCCTCCGAATAGCTTTAGCGATTATGAACTGATCGAGTTAATGCTTTTTCAATCAATTCCTAGAAAAGATGTAAAGCCCCTGGCGAAAGAGCTATTAAATAAATTTGGTAATTTAAATAATTTAATTAACACAAGCAGACAAAAACTATCTGAAGTTAAAGGGGTAAACCAAAACTTTTTCATAAGCCTACAGATAATTAAAGAACTAATGAATAGAGTTCTTATAAACCAAGTTATGAATCGGAATATTATTGGCTCATGGGGTGCTTTACTTGAATATTTAAAATTTAATATGGGTAACTTACAGATCGAACAATTCCGTATTTTATTCCTAAATAAGAAAAATAGCTTGATAGCTGATGAAATAATGGCAACCGGTACTATTGATCAAACACCTGTTTACCCAAGAGAAATAATAAAAAGAATTTTGGTTCACAAGGCCGGAGCAATTATTCTGGTTCATAATCATCCAAGCGGCAGCGCAAAACCTTCTACCTCAGATATTGAATTGACAGTACAAATAGTTAATGCTTGTAAGACCGTAAATGTAAGTGTACATGATCATGTAATTATCGGCAGGGGTGAGTATTACAGTTTCAAAACAAATATGTTATTATGAATTACCTCTTTTGGCTTCCAATACTTATTTTATCATCCTTTTTATCATCAATAATTCTGGTAAAATGTTTGATAGCCATTATGTCCAAATTTAATATTGTTGATAAACCAAGCGATAGAAGGGTTCATTCCAAGACTACTCCAAGAGGAGGTGGGCTAGCATTAGTAATAATATTTTGTTTATTATTACCGACGTTTGAATATGTTTGTTTAGGAGAATTATATAATTCTGGCAAGATTATCTTAATATTTGCTCCGATTGCCCTGATTTCATTCTTAGATGATATAGTGGAAGTACCGGTATTATTCCGATTATTGATCCATACAATATGTTCTGTTTTAGCCGTTATGTGGCTTATTCACCCACATAAAATATTACACAGTGAGTTATCACTGCATGTAGATTTGATCATCGGATCTTTTGCGTTGTTAACTTTTCTCAATGTCTATAATTTCCTTGATGGAATTGATGGAATAACAGTTTCCGAGTCTATCCATCTTTCTCTAGTAATACTAATTCTTTGCTTTATCAAATATGACATTATTCCAAACGTATGGACAATTATTACTGTAGCTTCTATAATTCTCGGGTGGTCATGCGGTTTTATTTTATTTAACTGGCAACCGGCCAGTATTTTTATTGGCGATGTAGGAAGCATCAGTCTTGGTTTTATACTCGGTATTTGTTTATTAACTGTTGCTTCTGGGAGCGACAGGCTATTTGCTGCTTGCGTTATATCATCTTTGTATTATATCGCCGATGGGGGGTTAACCTTATTAATTAGATTAGTAAAAAGAGAAAAAATCTGGCAACCACACTTACAGCACTTTTTCCAAAAAGCTGTAAAAAAAGGTCTCAGCCATAAAGTAGTTGTCCTAAGAATAATAAAATGTAATTTTATTCTTATGCTACTTTCAATAGGATCCTTATTTTATCCTGTTATTTGCATTATCCTCGGTATATTAACCGTAGGGGTTACTCTAATTAGGTCCGTATAATATGAAACCCATAATTGAGAATGTTAATAAAATTATTTATAAAATTTACAAAAACAAAAACCCAGTACTAGCTGAGATAATTATTAATTGGCAAAAAATAGTTGGAGCAAAATATAGTCACAATACCTTACCACTAAAGATTAGCACTACAAAAGACAAAAAACAGAAAATTAATATCTTAATGGTAGAAGTTAATAATGCTGCTACCTCAGTAGAAATAGCTTTTCAACAAGAAATTATTATTGAAAGACTAGCTGTTTATATGGGGTATAAAGCAATAAACAAGATCAGAACTATTGTAAAAATATAATTACCATGATAAACGATAAAGACTTCGCAAAAGAAGTAACTAGAATAATTAACCTTATTGCAAAAACAATTGAGGATAATGATATAACAGGAAATATAGATGTTGATGTTAATGGAGATATATTGAATATTACTACGCAATCTGGTATATTTGTTCTCAATAAGCAAGCATCGGTAAAAGAAATCTGGCTTTCTTCACCGGTTAGCGGTCCTTACCACTTCTTACATGATGGTAAATCATGGAAATCCAAATCAGGAAAAGAGTTGTTTAGTGTTTTATCTAAAGATTTAGATATTCAGATTAAGGATTTATTATGAATAATAACGTCAAAATATTATTAGGATACTTAAAAAATCATAAATTCAATTTAATAATAGTATTTTGTTCATTATTTACAGTTGCCCTTTCATTACTCGGTGTAGGAACAGTTTTTAGGCATTTAGTAGATAATGGGTTAAGTAGCAACCAACTTAATTCAATTAACAATTCAATTTTTTTAACATCAGGGCTAATTGCTATATTCGCAATTGGTAGCTTTTTCCGTTCGTATTTCATTAATATTGTAGCAGAGAAAATTACTTCTCAAATCAGAGCAGATAGTTATGCAGATCTACTTCAGCTTGAAATAGCCGCATTTGAAGAATTAAAAATCGGGGACATTATTTCAAGGCTTGGTTCAGATCTTGAGTCAGTAGGAACTCTAATTACTAATTTCTTATCCTTTTTTATTCGCAATTCTATAATGCTATCTGGGGCAATTATTTTGATGTTTTTACAAAGTGCTAAATTATCAATGTTAGTTATTTTTACTGTGCCACTTCTGCTTATGCCTCTTTTACATTTAAGTAAACATATAAGAAGTATTTCTAGAAAGGTAATGGCAGAAAAAGCTGATTTATCATCTTTTATAGAAGAAAGTTTTTCAGCTATTAGAACTTTATACGCCTTTAATCAACAACCTCATAATTTAAAGAGATTTAATGAAAAAATTGCTACCTACGTTAAACATTCCAGTAAAAGGCTTAAGTTAAGGTCCTTATTTTTTGCCCTAGCTATAGCTGCTATAGCTGGATCTATAACTATGGTAATATGGATAGGCAGTCTTGACATAATCAATGGCAAAATGACTTCAGGCCAGATGATATCATTTATTTATTACGCCATGATGGTTGGGATGAGTGCTGGAGGTATAGCAGAATTATTTAGTGAGATACAAGGTCCTCTTGCCGCTCTTGGTAGGGTTTTTAATCTAAGGTCAAATACTAAAGCTTTCACTAATCAGCATGTAGTTACTAGACATCATGAAAAATTTGAAAATGTTTTCCAGAATTATGATATTTCTTTTGAAAATGTAAATTTTTCTTACCCCTCAAGGAAAGATATACTCACCCTTAATAATATTAGCTTTAATGTAAAACATAACCAATTTACTGCTATAGTCGGTAAATCAGGTTCAGGTAAAAGCACCATAATGCAATTATTACTCAATTTTTACAGTCATCAGGCTGGAAAAATCAAAATAGCCGGCCGTGATATAAGTTCTTATGACCGAGATTATTTAAGAGAAATAATAGCCTATACCCCTCAAGAGCCTGATATTTTTTCTGGAACAATCAGATATAATATTATGTTTTCTAATCCTGATGCCAAAGAAGAGGATTTCCAGCAAGTAGTACATTTATGCGGTATCGATAAGTTTGCTAATAATTTACCAGCTGGCCTTGACACTGAAATCGGTGAAAAAGGAGTTAGAATATCGGGTGGACAAAAACAGAGAATCGCAATTGCAAGAGCACTTCTTTATCAACCTGAGATATTACTTCTTGATGAGGCAACAAGTGCTCTTGACAACGAAAGTGAGCAAGAAATATTAGATAACATCAAGAAGATTATGTATGGTAAAACTGTTATATCAATAGCTCACCGAATTACTTCTATTCAGGATTTCGATAATATTTTAGTTATAGATCAAGGAAAATTAGCGAGTAGTGGTACACATAAAGAACTGATAGAAAGTTGTGAAATTTATAATATTTTATACAAAAAATCTCTAGCAAATTAGTTTAGGGTGCTACCTTTGTTCTTAGGAATTTTAAAATTTTGCATTTGCCCTTAAACTTTTAGAGAAGGCTTTGTACTTGCGCCTAATGCCCTAGCACTTAAAAAGTATAATTATCTGATTTCAACGCTACCATTACTTTCTCCTTCTCCAATCAGATAGCTGTTATATTCGCTATTTTCATCTAATGGAACTTCTGCAAAAATTGACCCCGGTTCATTTTCAATCTCTTCCTCTAAACTCTTCATAACTTTTGAAGGTTTAGCTACTTCATTTTTGCTTTCATCTCTTTCTTTTCTAGCATAATTCTTACCCCTATCTAAGGTGGCCCAATTTGTCTAGACTAAAAATCAGAAATTATGAGATATAATTTGCGTTATAATTTTAGCCAATAATTTTTGTTAAATACACCTGTTCTGGAGTTAAATATTCCAAGGATTGGTGCATCCTTTTACTATTATAAAAAGTTATGTAATCTGTTATAGCATTTTTTACCTCCTTGACAGTATTTAAAATTATCAAATATATTTTTTCTTGTTTTAATGAACGCCAAAATCTTTCAATAAATACATTATCTAAAGCCCTACCTTTACCGTCCATGCTAATCTTGATTTCACGTTTAACAAGTTCGTGGATGAAATTTTTTGACGTAAATTGAGAACCTTGATCGGTATTAAAAACCTCAGGTTGACCGTGCTTTTCTAGGGCTTCTTCTAGTGCGTCGATGCAAAAATCACTTTCTAAGCTAATTGAAACCTTCCAGCTCAGAATATAACGGCTAAACCAATCAATAATGGCTACTAGATATACAAATCCTTGTGCCATTCTAATATAAGTTATATCGGTGCTCCATACCTGATTTGTCTTAGTAATTTCAACGCCTTTTAAAAGATAAGGATATACCTTATGAGCTTGGTTGCGCTTGCTTAAATTCATTTTAGGATAAATGGCTTCTATTGCCATTATTCCGTAATAACGACTTACCGCTTTGCGACCGATAACAATTCCAAACGGTACAAGATGCCTGGACATTCTTCTGGCCCCGAAATACGGATGCTCTGTGTAGATTTCATCAATTACTTTCATTATTTCTAAGTCTCTTGTAGTTATTCCTTTTGCCTTGTAATAATAAGTAGATTTATTAATTAAAAGTAGATCGCATTGCCTAGCAATGCTTAGATTTCTACAATTATTATCAATCATACTTTTCCTAGTTTCCAAGTCCAAACAATGTAGATTTTTTTTTCAGCCAGTCACGCTCAACGCTTAACTGTCCTATTTGTTCATATAATTGTTTTATCAAATCTTGATTGTCTGGATCTTTTGTTGCCGGCTTAACTTGAAAACCACTAACTAAATTTTCTATACCTCTTTTTTTCCATGCTTGTATTTGAGTTGCATGAACCCCGTACTTACTGCTTATTTGTGCTATTGTCATTTCAGCTTTTATTGCTTCTATAACAATTTTTGTTTTTTCCGTCGCACTATATTGCTTCGCTTTTTTAGACATATAATTTCCATTCCCTTGTTGTGAAATTATATCTCATTTTGCATTTTTAGCAGTCCAGTTTTTGGGTACCATTATAATCACTGCAGCATGAGCTCCCGAAAATCCAGTCCCAAAATGATCTTTCCTTTGCCATAGGTTATTCCTCGCTAAAAATTTGAACATAAAATAGGTAACCATAAACATACAAATAATTAATATGTAAAAGCGCATAATTAAAATGGTAAGCTTATTTAGTTAAATAATAATTAATATATTAATAAATAATTTACTTATATATAAATAGACGAATTATTGGATTTAATTTATTATCATCAAGATGATTAGTAAAATTCTTAAAGATATGAAAAAAAAGATTATAACGATTGAAGATTTTATCGATAAAGAGAAATCAGTATTAAAATCCAAAACCCAAAGGCTTACGTTTCCTTTATCAGAGGAGGATAAAAATATAATAATTCTGATGAAAGAAATATTATTTGCTCTTGATGGTGTAGGGCTTGCTGCTCCGCAGATAGATATAAATAAAAATATTGCCGTAATATATATACCAGAAACTGCTTCTCTGCTTCGCAACAATGCTAAAATTTATCCCATGCACACATTAATTAATGCAGAATATGAACCGGTTGAAGCTCAAGGAAAATATAGCGATTTTGAGGCGTGTTACTCAGTAAAAACCGTTTGTGGGCAAGTACCAAGATATAATGCCATTAAAGTTAAATACCAGAATGAAGAAGGAGCAGAAATTTCAACAATCGAAACTGGATTTTATGCGAGGGTACTCCAGCATGAGATAGATCATTTAAATGGGACACTAATTACAGATGTACTTACCCCGGACTGCCTTCAAGGTACATTTGAAGAAATGGCAAAACTCCGGAGGGAATCCTTATCTGAAGAAAAAAAGATATTATTTGATAAATTGATAAAACAAAAAAATCTTACGCAAAAAGAATAACCTTCAAGGCCACTTTACTTCAGGTGGTAACGACATTAAAATTGCTTCAACATTACCGCCGGTTGCAAGCCCAAATGACGTACCTCTATCATATAAAAGGTTAAATTCTACGTACCTTCCTCTTTTTATCAGCTGGTGTTTTCGTTGTTCCTGCGTCCATGATAGATCCATTTTATTCCGAGCAATAACAGGGTATATATCCCTCATTGCGATACCGACATCCTTTGTAAAAGCAAAATCATTATTAAAGCTACCGGTATTTAAATAATCATAAAATATCCCACCAATACCTCTTGGCTCATTTCTATGTTTTAAGAAAAAATATTCATCACATGCTTTTTTGAATTTAGGATAATAGTCTAGATCATGTTTATCACAAGCCTCTTTAAACGATTGATGAAATATCTTTGTTTCTTTATCATCCGCATACATAGGTGTAAGGTCAGCTCCCCCGCCGAACCAGCTTTTTGTCGTTTCTATGTACCGCGTATTAAAATGCACCGCAGGAACAAGGGGTGAGCACATATGGGCAACCAGAGAAATACCAGTGGCAAAAAATTCAGGATTCTCCGCAGCTCCTGGTATCTGTTTTCTAAATTCCTCGGAGAATATCCCGTGTACAGTAGAAATATTAACTCCAACTTTTTCAAAAACATTACCATGCATGATAGACATAGCGCCACCACCGCCTCCCTCTCTTTCCCAAGGTTTTTTTATAAATTTACCGGCTACTAAATTATGCTCCTTAGCATGATCAATTTCTATTTGCTCATAAGAGCCGCAAATTTGATCGCGCAGTTCCTCGAACCATTTTGCCGTGCTTTCTCGTTGAGTCATAACTTTTTACCAAGCATTTTCTATTATTACAGGCAGTTTATACGGCCGAATAAAAACCAAATCAAATCTTACCTCACAACCATTATATTTGTCATTATGACTTAAGAATAATTCAGCTGAACGCCTTATTCTATTTTGTTGGTTCTTTGGTACTATATTTTCCATAATATTATTGTTTCTGGCTTTAACCTCAATAAATACCAATTGCTTCCCTCTACACGCAATAATATCAATTTCGCCAACAAAATTTTTCTTGCGATGACAAATTATACTATAGAACTTTAGCTTGTAGATCAATATGGCCAAATATTCAGCAAGAATACCTAATCTATAAGGTTTCATTTTGGTTTTAAATTAGTATCGATTAACCTAATTATAGTTTTTTTCATACTATAAGCCATAGCTAGAAATAATAACGAGGTGATCATAACATAAAATGCTGGAGCATGGTAGAGATGGGTTACTTCCACAAGCCACCTAGAAATTACTGCTGAAGTCCCCCCAAACAGGGCAACACCTAAATTATAGCTAAAGGCTACTCCAGTAAATCGCTCTTCTGCTGAAAATAATGAGATAATAAATATATAAGCTGTACCAGCAATAAATCCCCCTAACATAGCAATGGTTGTAAGCGCAACTATTTGTTTCCAAATTTCGAGAGATGCAAGCAGCATA
Source organism: Candidatus Megaera polyxenophila (assembly GCA_037101405.1). Taxonomy (NCBI): domain Bacteria; kingdom Pseudomonadati; phylum Pseudomonadota; class Alphaproteobacteria; order Rickettsiales; family Rickettsiaceae; genus Candidatus Megaera; species Candidatus Megaera polyxenophila. The sequence continues at coordinate 806,554 of AP017964.1, forward strand.
AAGGCAGGGGTAGCAGCAATAACTATTGTTATTGAGGCAATGATAATCATTTTAAACCTACCAATATGATCTGAAATGTAACCAGACAATGGCATGGTAAGCATCATAATTACAGAAGAGTACGAAAGGTAAATTAAAGCTGTAGTTTTATCAAATCCCAATACTTCATAATAAAAAATATTTATATATGTTTTTATAATATACACCAAACTACTTGCAGATCCCCCAAGGCAACAGGTTATTAGCATTGCCGGCCATGAACTGCGAATAACATGCATAAAAGGCATCTTTAAAGTACGTTTTTTTTCAGCAAGCATTTCAAATATTGGCGTTTCCGATACTCTAAGCCTGAAATAAAAACCAATTATTCCCATAATTCCTCCTAAGATAAAGGCAAATCTCCAAGCAAATTCCAATTCAGGAAATAATTGTTCCAAAATAATACCTACAAAACTAGCAAGTAAAGTACCGGCAATATTTGACGCATGAACTATCCCAGCAGTAAAACCGGGTCTTAGATTTTGATAATGTTCCAGGATGAATATAGCAGCCCCTGCACCTTCTCCGCTAATACATAACCCTTGAATTAACCGCATCATAACTAATAAAATAGGCGCACCATAACCTATGTCACTGTAACCGGGGATAAGACCGATAGTAAAAGTAGTCATAGTCATACCAAGCATTGAAATAATGAGAGAAACTCTTCTTCCATACTTATCAGCAATATAACCAAAAATAATACCACCTATTGGCCTCATTATAAAACCTACGGCAAATACTGAAAGACTAGATAATGTCTGAATTACTTGTGAACCGGAAGGAAAAAATGCTTGTCCTATTGCTAAAGAAAATACTGCATAAACCGTAAAATCATAATATTCTAGCACATTTCCAGAAATAGCCGATAAAAAAATAGACCTTCGTTTATTCATTGAGCTATAATAATATAAAATTACTTATACAAATTTTACTTGTATAATTAGCATTATTCGGCAGATTATAAACAAGTAAAACCATTTGTGAAATAAAAATTTATGAAATAGATAAACTAACTATACATCAAAGGACTTTACTATACTTTCTATTACTTTTTTTGCATCGCCAAATAGCATTAATGTATTATTTTGAAAAAATAGTTCATTTTGAATTCCTGCATAACCCGAAGCCATAGATCTTTTTATAAAAAATATAGTTTTAGCAGATGCCACATCCAAAATCGGCATGCCGAAAATAGGGCTATTGGGGTCAGATTTGGCAGCTGGATTCGTAACATCATTTGCACCCACTACTAAAACTACATCCGTTGATGCAAAATCATTATTTATTTCATCAAGTTCAAAAACATCATCGTAATCTATATTTGCTTCTGCAAGCAGGACATTCATGTGGCCCGGCATTCTTCCTGCTACCGGATGAATAGCAAATCTTACCTTGATTCCTTTTTTCTTTAAATGATCAACCATTTCTTTTATAGCATGTTGAGACTGAGCAACCGCCATACCATAACCCGGTACAATTATTACAGAATCAGTATGCTCTAGTTGATAAGCCGCATCTTCTGGGCTACTAATATTAACTTGCCTTTCCTCCTGTTCTGCTTGGCTTTGTGCTTTCCCAGACGGTTTAAAAGCTCCAAAAATCACATTCAGCAGGGAGCGATTCATTGCTTTGCACATTATATAACTCAAGATAGCTCCACTTGCTCCCACAAGTGCCCCTGTAATAATAAGCAAACTATTTCCAAGCGTAAATCCAATACCAGCTGCTGCCCATCCGGAATAGGAATTTAACATCGAAACCACTACCGGCATATCAGCCCCGCCTATAGGAACAATAAGTAAGACCCCTACTATTAATGCAATTATAACGATCAAGCTAAACAAAAAAATACTTTGGTTTTGAGCAAAATAAATCATTATTGTGATAAGGAAAATACTCGCCATTAAACAGACATACTGCTGCCCTGCAAATTTTAGAGGCTTTGAATCAATAAAACCTTGTAATTTGCCAAATGCTATAATTGAACCACTAAAGGTAAGCGCTCCAATAGCAGCTCCGAGCGACATCTCAACCCGAGCTAAAATTGTTATCCCCCCCTGATAATCTGCAATCCCAAAATTTGCTGGCAGTAATAAAGCAGCAAATGCTACAAATACTGCAGCTAACCCCACAAAAGAATGAAAACCAGCAACTAATTCGGGCATTGAGGTCATTGGGATTTTTCTAGCCACATACCCACCAGCAATCCCTCCTAAACCAACAGTAATTAATAATGGTATTTTGTGATAAAAATCAGGTAAGGAAAATGTTGCAAACAAAGCTATCAACATTCCCAATATTCCTATCAAGCTCCCTTTTCTTGCTGTTTTAGGTGAAGATAATCCTTTTAGGGAGAAAATAAAACAAACAGCAGATACCAAATATAGTATTTCGATTAAACGCACTGACATAACAAAAAATTATTTGTAGATTACTTCTTTTTAAACATCTCCAACATTCTTTCGGTTACTATGAAACCTCCAAAAATATTGATAGATGCCAAAAACGCAGCCAAAAAGCCTAAAACCATAGATAAACTGAAACCTTGCGAGCTTGAAGCAATTAGAGCTCCTATTATGATAATCCCAGATATAGCATTAGTAATAGACATAAGAGGAGTATGTAGCGCAGGAGTTACCTTCCAGACCACATAATAACCGACAAAACATGCTAAAGAGAATATGGTAATGGCGAATATAAAAGGATCCACTGTAGAGGTATGCTGAAATTGTACCTCTGTAACAAGAGAAGTGAGTTTCTTAGACAATACCGCAGCTTTCTCAGATAATTCTGCCGCCTGTTTATTAGCAATTGCTAGCTCTTGATTCATGAACTTCTCCTCTATACTTTAAATTTCTTATTCATCATTTTCCCATCCTTACCTATAAGCATTTCTTCAACAATGTCATCAGAAAAGTCTATTTTTCCATTTTTTATGGCATGTTCTAAAAAATTATATAAATTTTTTGCATATAATTTTGAAGCATCAGAGGCTACTCTTGTTGCTATAGCAGACCAACCAATAATCTTTACTCCTTTTTTACTTATGATTTTATCAATAACAGAATCCTCTACGTTACCCCCGGTAGCAGTTGCTATATCAACTATAACTGAACCCAATTTCATTTTAGAAACCATATTTTTTGTAAGAAGAATTGGTGCTTTTTTACCGGGAATTTGGGCAGTAGTAATAACTACGTCAAAATTAGCTATTATGCCAAGTAAAAACTCTTCTTGAATAGAAGCAAAATCCTTAGTCACTTCTCTTGCATATCCCGATTTATCTTCTCTATCAACTAGCCCAGCTGGTGGATAAACAAATTTTGCATTCAAACTTTCCACTTGTTCTTTTGTTGCTGCTCTTACATCATAGGCAGATACAACTGCGCCTAATCTTTTTGCAGTCGCGATAGCCTGCAACCCTGCTACTCCAACACCGATAATCAATACTTTTGCCGGATTTACAGTTCCAGCCGCCGTCATCATCATAGGAAAAGCTCTGTCATAATAATAACATGCCTCTATTACCGCTCTATAACCGGCCAAATTACTTTGTGAAGATAAAACATCCATACTTTGGGCTTTAGTAACCCTCGGAACTAACTCCATGGCTATAGTTGATAAATTTTTAGATATAGCTTTATCTATATATTCACTATGAGAATGGGGCGAAAGCAAGCCCACTATAGTAGCACCAGGTTTGGCTATATTTACTTCATTTAGAGTTTCCTCCATTGGAGAAGGCTGAACTTTTAAGATAATATCAGCATCAGAAATGATTTCGAGTGGTACTCCGGAGACCTTAGCTCCGGCTGCTGTATATTCCTCATCGGTAAAATTTGCCGCTACCCCTATAGATTTCTCAACAAAAACACTATAACCCTTTTTTGCGTATAACCTAGCTACTTCTGGGGTAATTGCAGTCCTAGTTTCTCCTTTAGCCCTTTCTTTTAACGCAGCAATTTTAATGCTCATCTTTATTTATTAATAAAAAATATTATTACTGTTTGAACTTGTATTATGCATTCATTACTATATAAAAACTTAAATCAAATGTACAGGACACTTTTTATGAATTACCTACCCGCTAAGTCACATAAGTTTAGCAATCAGAGTATAATTAATTTTATAATAATACTATTAATGGTATGCAAGCTCAACTTTGCATTTGCTGCTTCAGAAAAAGAGATTGTAGACAATATAAAATCTTATATTCAAAATATTCAGTCGGTAGCTATTAATTTTGACCAATCAGACACTCAAGGAACAAAAGCTAGCGGTATTCTAGTTATAAATAAACCGTATAAATTTAGGGTCAATTACTTCAAACCCTTTCCGCTACTGATTGTGGGTAATAAAAACTACGTTTCTGTTTACGACTATGAAATGGAAAATTTAAGCAGAATCTCAGCAGAAGAAAATATTTTTAATTTTTTATTAATTGATCAAATAAATTTTGATAATCAATTCGAGGTTCTTTCTGCCAAGGAAGAGAACGGATATTATAAATTGGAGTTAAGTCATTTAGATTCCGGTAAAATTAGTGAAATTTTATTTAATAAACATACCAGAAATATCGAAATAATGACAATAGTTGAAGAAAATAACATAATTACATTGAATTTCAAAACAACAAAAAAAATTACTAATATAAACAATAAATTATTCATTATGCAGGATCCGGATATTTTTGGTAAACCCGAATATTTGGATAAACAGCATTTAGAAAAAAATTACCAGTAGGCATAATACCTACCTCATATTACTTACCTTCAATTTACAGATAGGGAGAATATTTGACGTTTATTGCCTTCATATGTTAGACTTCCATTTCGTGCAGTATATTTCCTAGATATCTAAAAAAATATAAATAGTAAAAAGAATAATGAATTCCAAAACAAATACATACAAGCAAAATATTAAAGGCTGGATGGTTGTAGCTTGTGGCGGTATCTTTTACATGTATCAATTCATGATCCGTGTTTCACCAAATATCATGAATAATGAACTTCTTAGCAATTTTGCACTTGATGCAGCAGGACTTGGGGTATTACTTGGAGCTTATAACTGGTCGTACTCAGCCATGCAGCTCCCTCTTGGTATTACTATAGACCGCTTCGGGCCAAGGTTATTTCTATGTATAGCAGCAACCCTTTGCGGACTATCATGCTTTATTTTTGGAAATACAACTAGCCCATTAATCGGAGGATGTGCAAGATTCTTAATGGGAATGGGATCAGCATGCGGTTTAATCGGAACTATAAAACTCGGAACATTATGGCTTGAACCAAAACACGTAGCAAAAGTTACAGGGTTAGTAATTCTTATGGGAACTGCTGGTGCTGGTCTTGGCGGTGCTCCTCTTGAGATGATCCTAAATGAGGTAGGATTTAAAAATACCATGGAATTCTTGGGGTTTATTGGCCTTATAGTTTCCATAATTATTTATTTTTTTGTTAGTAATTATCCCCCTGTTGATCATCATGAAGAACTACCTGATATTTATGCTAATAATCATCCATTTACCGATATTTTACTTTTACTTAAGACACCTCAGGCTTGGATTTTAGCTATCTACGGGATGTTGATGTACCTTCCAATTACCGTAATCGGGGTAGCATGGGGGGTATCATTCATAAGAACTACCTATCAAGTATCTGATATTAGCGCTGCTACTATAGTATCAACAATGTTTTTTGGTGCTGCTATCGGAAGCCCTTTTTTCGCTTATTTTTCGGATATTGCTAAAAACAGACGTTTACCAATGTTTTGCGGCTCTTTTGTTACCGCCATTGTCTGGTTTATCGTTATTATTTTTCAAGTTCCTTATTACCTACTATACGTACTATTTTTTGTGGGAGGCTTTGCCTATACCGCAAAATGCTTAAGCTTTGCAAGTATTTGCGAAACCATGCCTTTAAAAATGAGCGGGGTGTCGATAGCTTTTGTCAATGCCATAGTAATGTCTACCGGTACTATATTTTTACCTATTATTGGAGCTCTGATTGATTATCATAGTAATGGGCAAACAGCCCGTGATATACCGTGTTATAACGGTGAAGATTACCGATTTGCTCTTGTTATTGTTCCAATCTCTCTCCTAATTTCTTTTATTATAGTTTTCTTTATGAAAGAAACTCATCCTGATCATAAAATACCGAAAGAATATGGGTCTTTTGCCACTAATGATATTGTTTAATAGTATTTAGAGAAAAGAGCAATCTAGGTTGTTATACTTCAGGGTTTAATAAGCATTAATAAGTTATATATCGTTTATGGAAAATTTATTTACTATAAAAAGTCTTCACACATTTTATGCAGAATACCAACTATTAATAATGCTTTCTATAATGGTTACTTTTTTATACCCATTTTTAATTAGCATCAAAAAGGTAGTATTACCTGGTATTAGCAAACTAATAGGGTATAAAAACAAAAAATACGCTGAAATTCTTTACAAAAAAAACCTACCTGGACATATTACAAAAGTATTTTTAGCATTATATCTGGAATTCTGGAGCGATATCCTTGATCAGTCTAACTTGATAAATAACGTAATAATTAAAATAAAAGACGTTGTTATAACTACATATGTAATATTTGCTATTACCTCTCTTATATTAGCTATTATAAATGCCACAGCAGATTTATATAATGTTCGAGAATTAAACAGAAAAATAGCTATTGAGCTACATACACAAATTTTAAGAATTTTTGTAGTTGTAAGCGCAATATTAGCCATTTTTTCTTTAGTTATCGGCATTTCTATTTCCTCATTATTTACTAGTTTAGGGGCAGCTGCCGCATTATTAACTTTCGTTTTTAAAGATACGCTACTGGGGCTAATTGCAAGTTTACAGGTTACTTTTCAAAATATTATTCAAGTCGGTGATTGGGTAACTTTACCTCAATATAATGCAGATGGTGATATCCAAAAAATTACAATTACCGTAGTAGTAATACGTAATTTTGATAATACCTATACCACTGTTCCAACTTCCGCCTTTTTAACAACCGGTGTTAAAAATTGGCGTCCAATGTTCGAAATGGGAGGAAGACGCATCAAAAGGGCAATCAGCCTAGATATGAGTACAGTAAAAATATGTACTCAAAAAGAATTAAATGCAATCAAGAAGATACCTTACATGCTTGAATTTGCAGCGGAAAATAAAACATTATTTAACCAGGAAAATCAAACTACTAATCTTACTATGTTTAGGCATTACATAGGCCAATATCTAAAAAATAATAAAAATATTCACCAAGAGGGGTTTACTTTCCTAATACGTACGCTTGATCCAACACCTAACGGTATACCAATAGAAATTTATGTGTTTACTAAAGATACTAAATGGCTTAATTACGAAGAAGTTCAGGCAAGTATTTTTGAGCATTTGCTAGGCATCTTGCCTATTTTTAAACTAAAAGCCTTCCAAGCCATTTCTTCGTCTCAATAACTTTTATATACCTAGCAATTTGCTAATAACATAGGTAGAGGATATTTCCTCTCAAAAGGAAATATAAAACCTAAAAAGGTATAGCAATTTTAATATTATTGCTCTCCTATATTTACCTAACAAGGCTTTCTTCCAAGCATCCGGGTTTCAATGATTTCGAACGACTCTCGATCTATTTCCAAAAAGCCATATCTAAACACATAACCCCATGAGGTTTTGTTTTTAATAAATGATAAGATAGGAATAAGTGGCTTAATATCAACGTGACAAGCATTGAGGTACTTGATATTCCTTCTATATGGTTTAAAGTCGCTTCCCATATCTACCTGATAAGGAACATCATCTATTACCTCACCTATAGCAGTAAATTTTTGGTATAACTCATTACTTTCCATCGATACCTTGGAAGAGTAATAAATTACAAAATCCCCTTTCTGGAGGCGTTTAGCTGGGCCGATCTTGCCATGGCAAAATTGGCAAATTCCCAATTTAACACCATTTTCTACATGTTCTTTCGAAGCAACGCCAATCCAGAATTTAGTACTCATGAGATTCCAATTGTTATATTAGTACTCTTTGCAAAGCTTAATTATTTAACTTCAACATTTCCCAGTATTTTTCATATATCACTATTGCTTCACCGACATCCTCTTGGAATTCTCCTTGATCCTGTATATCTTTAGGTGGATATATTGTCGGGTTATTCAATATTTCCTTAGGAAGTAAAGCCTTTGCAGCTTTATTGGCTGTAGCAAACCCAACAGCCTGACTAATTTCTTTAGCAATTTCTGGACGTAAAAGGAAATTAACAAACTTATAAGCACCTTCAGCATTTTTTGCATTAGAAGGAATAGCAAAACTATCTACCCAAAGGATAACTCCTTCTTTAGGATAAGCGTATTTAATATCAGGATTTTCCACAGATGCTACATAAGCCTCACCATTATGATTCAGTCCTATTATAACTTCCTCGTTTATGTAGTTCAATTTAGGAGAAGCAGAGTTAAAAATTTTTACGTTAGGAACTAATGTTTTTAGTTTTTCATAAGCTTGTTTTATATGCTCTTCATTAGTATCATTACCGCTATATCCAAGCAACTTTAGAGCCACATGAAAAACCTCTCTTACATCATCAGTAAGAAGAATCTTATGAGCATATTTTGGTTCAAATAATATATTAAAGCTATCGACTTCCTCTTTTACATATTTAGCGTTATAACAAAGAGCCGTACTTCCCCAAAAGTATGGTATACTGTACTTATTCTCTGGATCAAAAGGTTTATTTATCAGGTTTTCATCAATATTCTTAAAGTTATCCATTTTGGATTTATCTAATTCCATTAACAAGCCTTCATCCCTCATTTTGCTAACAAAATAGGTAGAAGGCATGACTAAATCATACCCGGATTTAGAGTTATGTAATAATTTTACTTTCGCATATAGGCTCTCATTATTATCGTAAGTGGAAAGATTCACTTTTATGCCCGTCTCTTCGGTAAATTTTTCAATTATGCTATCTGGTATATATTCTGACCAAACATATACATTAATTTCACTAACTGAGGCTGGGGCGGTAAAGTGAATTCCAAAAACTAAAAAAAACAACGTAATGTATTTTTTCATATTTTCCTCCTAAATATAAAATGAGATGTAAAAATTAAAACCAAAGTCACTGCAAAAATTACAGTACAAAGAGCATTAATCTCCGATTTAATACCCAAATGTGCCATGGAAAATAACGTTAACGGTAGAACCTCAAAATTTGGTCCGGTAACAAAAAAACTAATTACCACATCATCCAAAGATAAAGTAAATGCAAGTAACCACCCAGATATGACCGAAGGTAAAATAAGAGGTAATATAATTCTAGTAAATATAGCCCACTCACCGGCTCCGAGATCCCTTGCTGCATTTATTAGATTCTTGTTAAAAGTTTTCAAACGAGCAATAACAATAATTATTACAAATGGTAAATTAAGAGTAATATGAGCGAGTAATAAACTATAAAACCCTAAATTTAGGTTTATAAGGTTAAATAGAATAAGCAAGCTTATCCCCATTATAATATCTGGAGAAATAGCTAGTACATACACTATAGAGGAAAAAACTTTCCTGCCTTTAAATCTATAACTATATAACCCTAAAGCGGATATAGTTCCTATCAAAGTAGAAATAGAAGCTGAAAGCGTAGCTACTAGGAAAGAATTTTTCGTTGAACCAATAAGCAGGCTATTCGAATATAATTTTCTATACCACTCTAGAGTGAAACCCTGCCAACTTGTGCCATATTTTGAAGAATTAAATGAGTATATTATCAATACAATTATGGGTAAGTACAAAAATATATAAATAAATACTGGGTATAGCCTTATTAATCTGTTCATCATTATACCACTAATTGATCAGTATTTTTAGTATTCCTGGCATAAACTACCATTAATATTACTACGATAACAGTTAATACTGTACCTATTGCTGTACCAAAAGGCCAGTCTCTGGCAATTAAGAATTGATTTTTTATTAAGTTTCCTATCAGGATTTCTTTACTGCCACCAAGCAATTCAGGGATAAAAAACATTCCAAGCGTTGATAGAAAAACTAGAATACAACCTGCAGCTATTCCGGATTTAGTTAAGGGTATAATAATTTTCAATAAGATATCCATCTTGCCAGCTCCCAAATCTTGTGCTGCATTAATATAATTGCGGTCCAGTTTTTCAAACGCTGTATAAAGCGGCAATATCATAAAGGGTAGTAAGGAATATACAAGGCCAATAGTAACAGCTACCCAGTTATATAACAGCTCTATCGGCTCATCTATTAATCCGATATACATTAACAAACTATTCAATAGCCCATTAGATCTTAGAACAATCATCATAGCATAAGTTCTGATTAAGGAGCTTGTCCAAAAAGGTATTACAACCAGAATCAGCAAGAAATCTTTAATAATTATGCTTTTAATAGTTTGAGAGATTGTATACACAAATGGATAACTAAGTAGCAAGCATAAAATGGTAACATAAAGAGCTATAGCTAAACTCTTCAAAAAAACCTTAATATACATTACAGATAACAGTTTCTTGTAATTATCCAAGGTAAAAGCAAAGTTTACAAAATGCACTTCTTCTCTTTCCAGAAAACTTGTTACTACTACTCCAATATTTGGTATCAAAACAAAAACAGTTAACCAAAACACAATTATTAAAATTGTAAAATGTTTAAATAGGTCTCTGTTAATCATGTAGTTAGCACCTCACAACCAATAGTCCACTCCACAAAAACTTCCATTCCTATTTTGTATTCACAAATCTCGCCTTCTTTGTTTTGCAAAAGCGTTGCTGTTATTTTTTTCTCATTATCAAGAGTTATGGCATAATCAAGCAGAGCTCCTCTGTACTTTGTTTGCGTAACTTTACCTTTTAACCTGGTTAGGGTTACAGAATCTTTTTCTAATGATAGTCTTAAGTTTTCCGGCCTGATTAATATTTTAATTTGCTCTCCAGCAGAAAAGTTATTTTTATTCTCTAACTGATATTTACATTTTTCTTCAACAATTACTGTTAATAAATTCTCTTTCACAGCTTCAACTTTAGCATCTAGTATATTCAATTCTCCTACAAAGCTTGCTACAAAGCTATTTACAGGGGTTTGATATATTTCCTGCGGAGAGCCAATTTGCTCTATTTTACCATTATTGAGTACAATTACGGTATCAGATATAGATAAAGCTTCTTCCTGATCATGAGTTACTAATATAAAAGTAATTCCTAAATCCCTTTGCATCGACTTAAGTTCTACTTGCATTTCCTTTCTAAGCTTTTCATCAAGTGCACTAAGGGGCTCATCAAGTAATAAAATTAGTGGCTTATTAACAATAGCCCTTGCAACAGCTACTCTTTGTTGCTGGCCACCAGATAACTCTCCTGGTTTCCTATCAGCAAATTTTTCCATTTTGATCAGTTTTAAAGAGTTGCTGACAGCATTATCAATATAATCTTGGCTTTTCTTTTTCATCCGAAGACCAAAAGCTATATTGTCGTAAACATTCATATGAGGAAACAGGCTATAATTCTGAAACACGGTATTAACTTCCCGCTTATTGGCCGGCAAATTATTTACCTTTATACCGTTAAGAAATATATCTCCATTATCTGATGACTCGAAACCGGCTATTAATTTTATAATAGTGGTTTTACCTGATCCAGAAGGGCCAAGTATTGTAATAAATTTATTATCGTAAAGAGTAAAATTGAAATTGCTTAAGATAGGTTCTGTATTAAAGCTTTTGCTTATATTTTTTAATTCAATAATGGGTTTGTTAAACTTATTCAATTCTTTAATTTCCTCGTTAAATTGTATAGATTTAGAAGATTTACTAAATATTTCATTTATGCTTTATCTAACTCCTAGAACTTAATCCCAAATACGATTCTGATAAATCAGAAGTAAGATTATAATTGATTAACTCTTCCTAGTCAATTAATAGAAATGTATAGAATTATAAATATCAGAAAAAAATTGCTTTAAAATGGTAAGGGATAAAGCGAAAAATGTTTTTATGATTTTTAGGTATTTAAAGGTAATTTCAAGCAGAAAATTTCTTTAATTTTGTTAACTTACGGATCGCTACGTTCTTTTTCAAGGGAGATAAATAGTCTAACAACAGCTTCCCTTCTAGGTGATCTGTTTCATGTTGAATAGCTCTTGCAAGCCAACCATCAGTCTCTAATTCCTTAGATTCATTATTGTAATCTAGATATTTAATTTTAACAGAAACATGACGAGATACAACTATCTTTTGATCAGGGACAGAAAGACAGGCTTCTGTAGCTTCTATCATTTCTTTGGAACAATCAGTTATAGTAGGGTTCGCCATAAATAAAGGATAAAATCCTTCTGGCCTTTCAACATCGTCTTCATCCTGCAAATCCATAACGATAATCCTTTTTGAAATACCAACCTGATTAGCAGCAAGACCTACACCTTTGTCATGGTACATGGTTTCAAGCATATTATCCATAATTTCCCTAATATTATCATCAACTAACTCAACAGATTGAGCTTTCTTTTTTAAAATAGGGTCAGGAGCAGTAATTATTTCCAAAACAGCCATAGAATAAGTAATTAAATTTCTAACTAAAAATTAACCTTATTATAATACAAATATATCCTTAGGTAAATATAGAAAATATTTTTCTAAGTTATTCAAATGGCTTTACTATCACCATAACAACAGCAATTAACATAAAAAATACGGGAACTTCATTAATAATCCTATAAAATTTTTCCGTGTGTTTATTTTCACCTTTTGCAAAATCTTTTACCCATTTTGCTTGCATTCCATGTAAAATAGTTAAAGCCAGGACTGCACCCATCTTTATATGAAACCAAATCCCAAGTGCTACAAAACCATATATATAAGCTACCAAAAAGCCAAATATGTAAGTAACTATCATTGCCGGAGTCATTATTATCCTAAGTAATCTTCTCTCCATCAACTTGAAAGTTTCATCCATCTCCGGTGTAATATTAGGTTTGCTGTGGTAAACAAATAACCTTGGCAAATAAAACATTGCTGCCATCCAAGAAATAACAGCTATAACATGAATAGCTTTATACCATAAAAAATATCTTTCCATTAGAAAACCTAAACTTTTTTATTAGCTTGCTTTACAAGGACATTTGCTATAAATATCCGGACATATTCTGTTAAAATTACTAGATGATAAACAACCAGAATCATTACTAGAGAAATTCAGAATCATATTGGCTAATGATTTTATAAATAGCTCATTAGCACTTAAAGTTGGCACTCTAACATAATCAATCTTATGATCAACTGCTATCTGTTTATATTCTATATCTAATTCGACCAAAGTCTCAACATGTTCAGAAACAAATGCCACAGGAATTATTATTAACGATTTATTTTCCTTACCCGCTATTTTTACCTCATCTTCTGTATTAGGCTCAAGCCACTTTAATGGACCTACTCTACTTTGATATGTAACTTTATAATCTATATTCTTAAATTTTGGAATTAGTTGTAGTTTGCTGATGATTTTAAAAACAGTCTGTTCTATCTGCCACTGATATGGATCTCCTGATTTTACTATTTTTTCTGGTAAACCATGAGCTGAAAACAGCATTCTATAATTATTTAAATCGGTTTTATCATGAAGTTTATCCTCAATCAATTTTACATGAGAGTCAATAAAGCCTTCATCTAATGGGTAACAGCAAATTGTTTTTAACTTTATTTTATCTATAAATTCTTTACTTAAATTTTTAGCAAATTCATTTAAGGAAGAAGCGGTTGTAGTAGTAGAAAATTGTGGATAAAGAGGAAGCAAGATAATTTCGTTTGGTTCGTAATTTTTGATATTTTTTACAACTTCTGCAGTCATCGGATGCCAATGGCGCATACAAATAAATAATTCAAAAGTTATATCAGAGTTTTTGATAAGCTCTTCCTTTAACGCTTTTTTTTGAGATAAAGTTTCTTCTAAAATCGGTGATTTACCACCAGTATTAGCATAAATAGTTTTAGCAAATTTCTCCCTTCTAATAGAAATCAACTTTGCTACTACAAATCTTAGCACAGAAGGTAAGGTAATAATATATTTGTCGTTAAATAAATTAAAAAGAAAAGGTTTTATAGCATTTAAACTATCTGGTCCTCCTAGATTAAAAAGAACTACGGCGACCTTTTTTTTATTTCTGGTAATTTCTGACATAATTTACTAAAAATTGGACATTCTCTACTGGGGTATTTGGTAAAATGCCATGTCCTAAGTTAAAAATAAAATTTTTATTGCTAAGAGTTGTTAAAATATCGTGGGCTTTTTTCTCAATAACTTCTTTTTCCCCTAGTAACAGAACAGGATCAAAATTTCCTTGAACAATAATATTCTCTTGCCACTTTTTAATTATATCTACTGGCACAAATTGGTCTACTCCTATAGCATCAATATTAATTTGATCTATATATTCTTGATACAAATAACCTGACCCTCGTGGAAACCCTATAATAGGTAAACCCGGGTATTTATTTTTTATTGAGTTTACAATTTTTTTTGTAGGGTTTATAACAAAATCTTCATATTCTTCTCCAGATAAAACACCAGCCCAGGAATCAAATAATTGTATTATATCTACCCCAGCATCTATTTGGCCTACGAGATATTCAATAGTTTTCTCTGTAATTATATCGATTAATTGTATCGCTAATTTTTTCTTGTTATAAAGAAAATTTTTACTAACAGAAAAATCTTGTTTGCCTTTTCCCTCGAGCATGTAGCTAGCTACAGTCCACGGACTACCTGCAAATCCAATTAATGATTTGCTTTTGTCTAGAGACATCCGCACTTTACTTACCGTATCATATATACAATTTACTTTTTTATCAAAATTATTATTTATATTAATCAGGTCTTTATCTGATTCGAATTTTTGTAGTATAGGTCCTTCTCCTTTTTTAAAAGCAACTTTCCATCCAAAAGCATGAGGCACTACCAAAATATCTGAAAAAATTATAGCTGCGTCAAAATCAAATCTATATATAGGTTGAAGAGTAATTGCTTTTGCTTTTTCAGAATCATAACATAGTTCTAGAAAGTCTGTGACATTCTTTCTTATTTCCATGTATTCAGGTAAATATCTACCTGCTTGCCTCATAAACCAAATAGGAATATTATTATTTTTTCGTTGAAATGTATCTTGTAAAAGAGTCATAAATTTTTCTGCTGAATAAATTAGTAAAGATATATATTTATTATAAGTTGTTGTTGTCTAATTAATAATGTAAATTATTATTTATCCACATAATTATCAACTATTTATTCCAGAGCATAATCTTAATAGATTTATCATATTTATAAGGATATACAATTTATTCACATATGATATTATAAGATATTTTTTTGTGGATAAATTGTCTTTATGATGTTTATATACCAATAGATTTAAGGGGTATATAATTAATCCACGATTTTATACACTAATTTAGATTTATTGATATTTATGTGGGTATTCTTTAGCTTTTAA
Organism: Candidatus Megaera polyxenophila; assembly: GCA_037101405.1. Lineage (NCBI taxonomy): Bacteria > Pseudomonadati > Pseudomonadota > Alphaproteobacteria > Rickettsiales > Rickettsiaceae > Candidatus Megaera > Candidatus Megaera polyxenophila. The sequence continues at coordinate 822,102 of AP017964.1, forward strand.
TTAGGTATTTTTGTAAACCTAAGACCTATTAGCTATATAACTTATCCACAATTCAAATGTGTATTATATGAAAAAGCTTGTAGTCCACTTAGTTTCCGAGTCATCTGGTCAAACAGTAAAATATGCTGCAAAGACTGCCCTAGCTAAATTTAGTGATATAGAGGTAAAAAAATACCATTGGCCTATGACTAGAAATGAAGATTTGCTTAATGAAGCCTTAAAAAAAATATCACAAAAACCTGGTATCGTACTATATACTATTTCAAATGATACATTAAAAGACAAGTTAAAGAGATTTTGCTTAGATTCAAAAATGCCTTGTATTTCTGTGGTTAGCAAAATCGTTAATGAAATATCAGATTATTTAGGGGTTAGTACTGATGATAATATTGGTTTTAAAAATAAATTTGACGAAACTTATTTTGATAAAATAGAAGCTATAGAATACTCATTAAAGCACGACGATGGCCAAATTCTAGAGGACTTAGATGAAGCTGATATAATATTAATAGGGCCCTCTCGAACTTCTAAAACTCCAACTTCAGTTTATTTAGCATATAATGGTTTTAAAACTGCAAATATTCCTTTTGTTGGCGGTTCGGAATTTCCATCGGTTTTAAAAATGCTGAGAAAACCAATTATTTTTGGTTTTGTTATAAACCCTAGTATTCTTGTAGAGATAAGGGAAAACAGAATGCATTTATTGCAAATTAAGGAAAGTTCCGATTATACTGATATTAAAGTAATTCAAGAGGAATGCCGGGAAGTACGAAGGTTATGTTCAGTTAATAATTGGCAAGTTATAGAAGTTTCAAGACGTTCCATAGAAGAAACAGCTGCTATAATAATGAAATATTATTATGAGCATAAAAAAATGCGAGATTTAAATAAATGAAATCTATTGCTATTACAGGAAGTTTCGCTTCAGGAAAAACTTTTGTGCTAAAATATCTAGAGAAAGCAGGATATAAAACTTTTTCATGTGATGATTATGTGAGAGAACTTTATTTAGAGCCAAATATTCGAAAAGATATACTTTGTCTTTTTGATAAGAAATTATTTGAAAATGGTTTTGATAAGAAAAAGTTAAGCCAGATCATCTATAGTGACGACAATCAACGAAGAAAACTCGAACAATATATACATCCTAAAGTGAGAAAAGGAATTAATGATTTCCAAAATAAGCATCTTAATGAACTACTTATTTTTGTAGAAGTACCTCTATTATTTGAGACTGGATTTAACAGTTATTTTGATTATTCTATATGTGTTTACTGTAGTGAAGAAAGTAGAAAAGACAGAGCCACGGAAAGAGGTGATTTTTATTTGAAAATTTATAGCAAAATAAAAAATATACAATTACCTCAAGAGAAAAAGAAAAATTTGGCAAATTTCCAAATAAATACAGACTTAGATATTGAGATTCAAATTAAGGAAATTATCGCTAAGGTACAATTAGTATGAGAGAGATTATACTAGATACAGAGACTACTGGACTTGATCCCAAAGATGGTCATAAAGTTATCGAAATTGGTGGAGTGGAAATGATTAATAAGGTCATCACCGGTAACAAATTCCACTATTACATTAATCCGGAAAGAGATGTACCTCAAGACGCTTATCGAATTCATGGGATATCGAGTGAATTCCTTAAGGATAAACCTTTATTTAAGGATATTGCTAATGAATTTATTAATTTTATTCAAAATGCTAAACTGGTTATCCACAATGCTCCGTTTGATATAAAATTTCTTAATTATGAATTAACATTGTTGAACTTACCTTCTATTGAGCTTGCTGGAGTTATAGACACTTTAGCAATTGCCAGAAGAACTTTTCCGGGAGCAAGAGCCAATCTAGATGCTTTATGCAAAAGATTTAAAGTTGATAATACAAATAGGCAGTTTCACGGAGCTCTTAAAGATGCTTATTTGCTATCTGAAATATACGTTGAATTATCAGGTGGAAGACAAGTTAGGTTCTCCTTAAAAGAAACGAATGATAATATATTAAAACCCGAACAAAACATTCAATATACCGGAAAAGGTAATAAAATAGTAGTTATTCCAACTAACAGCGAGCTGAAAGAGCATAATGCTTTTCTTTCTAAGTTTATTAATTTAAAAACGATATAATATATTTAAATAGCTGAGTTTTATTTTTGTAGCTAAAAATCAACTATTAATTTGTTTTTAATAGGAATTATTCCCAATAATTTTGTTTAATAGATTTATTCATGTAGCTTAACTATAGTAAAGAAATATATTAACGGCATATAAAATGTTAATTTTTAGGTGTAAATTCCTATTAGTACTTTTGTTTCAGCTGCTTATAAATTGCAGTTTGGCAGATGATAAGGTCACCCAAAAAGACAATGAGGTAAGTAACAAAAAACCTAATTACAATTGTAGTGACAATTTAGATAAGAAAGTTTTGCATGGGGGATGGTATTTATGGGAGCCTTATCAATTTAACAAACTAACAGCTGGGGGATATAACCTTGTTGGCATGGATATCGAACTCCTAAAGAATATTGCTCACCTTGTCGGGGTTTCTATCGAGACTGAACCGGTTAATTGGCAACAACATCAACAAGACTTAAAAGATGGTATCCGTGATATTGCCTCGGGTGCTACGTATACCGATGCAAGAGCTGAATATGTTTATTTTTCAGTTCCATATCGCTATGAAGAAAACTCTCTATTCATGATGAATAATAGTATTAAGGATCTAAGTTTTGAATCTATTTCCGAGTTTTTGGCTCAAGTTAGGTTACAAAATTTTGTTTTAGGCATAACAAAAGGTTTTATTTATGCTGATCCTCAAATTAACCTGTTTATTAAAGATGAGGCTAATAATGATATAATAGTCACTTATGACAATGACGTTGCTGCGCTGCACGGTCTTATTCACGGAGAGATAGACGGTTTTATCTCAGATAGAATTGTAGGGGCAGCGGCAATATTGACTCAGAAAGTTGATGCACATATTAAAGAGGTTCAGTTAAATATAAAAACCCCAATACATTTTATGTTTAGCAAGAAATCTGTTCCTCTTGAACTCGTAGACAGATTCAATACTGAAATAAAAAAATTTTCGAGTAGCGATGAATACAAGAAAATAGTTAAAACCTATTTATATCCGGTAATGTTAATGCAAACAATCGATTCCGAGTGGTTCTATTTCATCGGTGTAATGGGGACTATTGCATTTGCTGTTTCTGGTATAGCAATTGCTGCAAAGGAGAATGGAACTTTATTTGCTACCTTTTTATTTGCTATGCTACCTTCTGTTGGTGGTGGGATAATGAGAGACATTATTATTAATAGGGAAGAAGTGGGAATATTTCTGACACCTTCTTACATCTATTACATACTGATAATGGTATTGATAGGTTTCTCAACAATAAGACTTCTTGAATATTATAATAAAAGGGCGAGTGAAGATGAGCTGGTAGATAAATTCTGGGATAACATATTAGTCGTTGGTGACGCTCTGGGTCAAGCATCTTTTATTGTTACGGGAGTGTCTATAGCTATTATGGCAAAAATAGAACCAATAGAACTTTGGGGGCCATTTTTTGCATTTCTTACCGCTAATGGTGGAGGCATTTTGCGTGATCTGATTCGGAAGAAGCATGAAATAGTATGTTTAACAGGAACTCTTAACGCTGAGATAGGGGTGTTATGGGGACTGGCATTTAGTATTTATTTAAATGTTAATTCTTATGATCCTAATCCAACGGGTATTAGAAATGCAGTGATAATTGTGGTAACAGGATGTTTCTTTACAAGGCTTGTCGCTCACTACTTTAAAATAATAAATGTTAAATTTAGATCTGATAATGAATCAATTCTAGTTGAAACAAAGCAAGATATGGAGCAACCTAAAAATAGTAATTTAACGTAATTAATGTGCCATTTAGTAAAAGAAGTAAAAGAACTAACCTTTGATTCTCCAGCCTTTATCTATTAGATTTTCTAGCACAAAATACATTACTATATTTGATGTGATTAAAAAAACTATTCCTAAAATTATATTTCCATCAGCTTTGTTAGTAAGGCAGTATCTAAACCCATCAATCATATAAAAAAATGGATTTAACAAATTTATTTGTTGTAAAATTTGAGGTAAATCCTTTACCGAATAAAATGTACCGGATAAAAAAGATAAAGGTGTAATTAAATAGCTTGTAATAGCTGAGTGTTGATCAAAAGAATTTGCAATCATTCCAGATAATATACCAAGTTTACCCAGTAGCATACAAGATGCTAGTGTATAAAAAGCTAACAGTAATGGGTAATACAAAGTAAATTTTACAAAAGGTATTAAAGATATTGTTACTATTATTCCTACCATTAAACCTCTTAACACCGCACCGAGGGTAAAAGCAATTATTATTTCTTTACTGCCTAGCGGAGGTGTTAATATATCAGAAATATAACCTATTATTTTGCTCATTATTAAAGAGGAAGAGCTATTCCCGAAAGCGTTTTGTACTATACTCATTATGATTAAACCGTAGCCCATAAAATTGATAAATTTTATCCCGTTTATTTCATGTTTCCTAGCACCTACTGCTAGTGCAAAGACAGCAAGGAATATAAGAGCTGAAACAGCGGGGGTTATAAGAGTTTGGTGGTATACCCTTAAAAAACGTTTTACCTCACGCAAAGTTAGGCTATAAGTGCCATACCAATTAATATCTTCCATTTTGTTGCAATAAAATTATTTTATATAAAATTTTTTAGAATTATGATATATTCCGCTTTAAAATTTATCAACTATATTCGAATCATCTTAAAGCAAACAACAATGGCTAAAAAGCTCTTTATAAAGACCTATGGGTGTCAAATGAATGTCTATGACTCTATAAAAATGAAGGAATTACTTGATCCATTTGGTTTTGAATCAACAGATGATATGAATGAAGCTGATATGGTGATTTTAAACACTTGTCATATTAGAGAAAAAGCTTCCGAAAAAATGTATTCGGAACTCGGGAGAGTAAAAAAGATAAAGGATAAAAGGTTATTGGCTAATGGAACAGATATGATAATAGCAGTAGCTGGTTGTGTTGCTCAGGCTGAGGGAGAAGAAATATTTGTTCGCACTCCTTACGTTGATATAGTTGTTGGCCCTCAGTCTTACCATACGTTACCAGAATTGGTAGCTAAGCTAGCAAGATCGGAAAAACATTTAATAGACCTTGATTTTATTGAAGAAGAAAAATTTGATAATTTACCTACACAGTACTCAGATCAGGGAGCAAGTGCTTTTGTCTCAATTCAAGAAGGTTGTGACAAATTCTGTACCTTTTGTGTTGTACCGTATACTAGAGGTGCAGAGTTTTCTAGAATGCCGGAAGAAGTATACCGAGAGTCAATGGTTTTAGTTGCAAAAGGCGCAAAAGAGATCCATTTACTTGGGCAAAATGTTAATGCTTACCATGGTAAGAGCTCAAATGGCGATAAAGTATTCTCTTTAGCAGATTTAATTCGCCATCTTTCAACCATTAAGGGACTGGAAAGAATTAGGTACACCACTTCGCATCCGAGGGATATGACCGACGATTTAATCAGCGTGCATGGCCAACTCGATCAATTAATGCCTTTTTTGCATCTTCCAGTTCAGTCTGGTTCAAATAAGGTGTTAAAAATGATGAATAGAAAACATAGTAGGGAAGAATATTTTGCAATTATCGATAAACTCCGAGCCGCAAGGCCTGATATTGTCCTTTCATCTGATTTTATAGTCGGTTTTCCGGGGGAAACTGACGAAGATTTTGCTGATACTATGGATTTAGTAAGAAGGGTTAGATATGGCCAATGCTATTCCTTTAAATACAGCCCAAGACCTGGAACACCGGCCGCAATCAAAGAACAGATACCGGAAGCGGTAAAAACCGAGCGCCTAATGATTTTGCAAAGCGAACTGGCAAAACAGCAATTAGAGTTTAATGAAAGTTGCCTTGGTAAAACTTTACCTGTATTGTTCCAGAAAGAAGGAAAGTACAATGACCACATAGTGGGTAAAACGCCTTATATGCAATCTGCATATATTGAAAATACCGATAAATCCTTGCTTGGTAAAATTGTTAATGTAAAAATCACCAAAGCTCTTGCAACAAGTGTAGCCGGAGAATTGGTGTGAGGGTTATTGGAAGAGTAGTTTGAGTCTATAGATTAAAATTACCCCAATTAAGAAATTGATAAAAATAAAATCAATAAATTAGTGATGTTATGAAACCGGAAAAAATAAAGATAATTTTTATTGAGAATAATAAAGAAATAGAAGTTGAAGCCTCAGTTGGTTTGTCAGTTCTAGAAGTTGCCCATGAGAACAATATTGATTTGGAAGGAGCTTGTGAGGGGTCTCTTGCTTGTGCTACTTGCCACGTAATATTAGAAGAGAAAATTTACAACATTCTAGAACAACCGGCTGAAGCAGAGGAAGATATGCTTGACTTGGCTTTTGGTCTTACCCATACTTCAAGGCTAGGATGTCAGATAATTTTGACGAAAGAGCTAAATGGAATGAGAGTCAGAGTTCCTTCAGCTACTAGAAATATATCAATTTAGAAATTTTGTTGTGATACGTAAAATAGTCCTAGCTTTTGTGGCCTTATTTATAGTTACCTGGCTTGCTCTAGCGCATTTTGCAAAATCTAAGGTGATGTCATTTATTAGTAATTTCCAAACGGATAATGCCAGGATATCTTACAGTGATGCTAGTATAGCAGGTTTCCCTTTTAGTTGGAAAGTAAGATTTGCATCACCTAAAATTACTATAATAGATCAGGATATTTCACGGGAAATATCTAGCGATTATATGGATTGTACTTTCGACTATAAGCTTGGAAAGGCCGAATTGAATTTTGGTAAAGATCTATATTATAGTAGCTCTAGTGATGACTCATTAGCAGAATATAAAATTAGCAGTGAGCAAGATATAATTGGTTTCGTTGACTTTATCGATCTACTTTATAAAATTGATTTATCAAATTCTATAAGGAAAATCGTTAAGAATATTGAGTTTTCTAACCCATATATAGCTGTTTTTACTGTTAATGGCGAAGAATTATTTAACCTTTCCGGGGTTACTTTCAAACTCAGTAATAACCTTATAAACAATATAGAAAATTTTTTACTAAATTTAACAGGTAATTACAAATCATCATTTAGCGGTCGTAACGTAAGTAGCGCAGGCCTGGTTTTAGATGCTAATTATGGTGTAAATACAGCTAATCGTGGAGGTACAAGAGAGAATAATTTTGATCACAAAATTGAGATAACACATGCAAAAATCAACCTTGATAATGCTTCTTGTGATTTAACAGGTTCAGTGGCACTAGCTCGGAATGACGCTCCAAAAGGAAAAATATCGGTTAAACTGGTAGAGTATGAAAATTTGGTCAACATTTTAGTACCAGATGATTTTATCTTTTCAAAATCCTATGTAAAACGCTTTATTGCTAAAGCTGCAGCTATAGAATTCAGTAACGCAATAACAAATAAAGTAAATTTTGATATTGAATTTTCAGATAAAGGAATTGTTCTAGGAAATGCTAATTTACTGGAACAGAAAGGTAACTAAAATAGGGGAGGTGTTTCATGAGAACTATAGAGAGTGTATTTAGCGATAGAACATGTAGTAAATTTTTGGACAAAAAGGTTTCTAAGGAACTGCTAATACAAATTTATGATTTGGTGAAACTTGGTCCTACTTCTGCAAATGCTTGTCCTTTACGCATAGTTTTTGTGCAAAGTAATCTTGAAAAAGAGAAACTATGTAAAACAGCTATGGAAGCGAATATTGCTAAAATAAAATCAGCACCGGTTACTGCGTTATTTGCTTATGATATGAAGTTTTATGAAAAAATGGATAAATTGTATCCAACAGGCAAGTTTTTACAGGATTTATTTGCTAAATCTAGTGAAGATGTAATTGATAGGGAAAGTTTACGGAATTCTACTTTGCAAGCTGCATATTTTATAATGGTAGCAAGGAGTATGGGATTAGATTGTGGACCTATGTCTGGATTTGATCCGGTAGCCCTGAATGAAACTTTTTTCAAAAACACTAATTATAGGATAAATTTTATTTGCAATTTTGGTTATAAAGACGGTGATAATCCTTATCCTAAATTACCGAGACTAGATTTTGATGAGGTTTGTAAGTTTTTGTAAACCTTTTTCCCAAGGATATACTAAATGTCTGAAATACGCCAGCATCTTAAGACCATATTAATAAGCTTTTATAGTATTTTGAAAGTTATCTTTCGCAATTGGCATATTAGAAAGGTTTTAAACTTCTCAAATTTTCTAAAACTATGCTTTTTATATAGTGCGTTTTTGATTTGGATAATTCTTTTTGAGATTGATTACTCAAAACACTTCTGGACTAATTTGGTAAAAGGTGATTTTTCAGAAAGAAAGTTTTCCTTGTATAGTGTTCACGACCGAATTGGTGAAGGTATCCTATATGATCGTATAGTTATCATTGCCGATAAGCTTGGATATGATTATACCGGGATTAAGTTTTCTGAAAGTCTAAGTCATTTTTGGCTTACCTCTCATTTTTATAAGGTGAGTACTAGCATTATAAATTATATCTTTAGGCCACAATTTAACCTAGCGGTAACCCACCATGTTAATATTTTGCCTTTTGGCTATAACATCACTTATCTAAACATGCCTTTGGATTCACTATTCTCAAGTAGTGGAAAGTTTTTAAAAGTATGGGAGCATTTAAATGATTACGATGCTTATGTTGATCTCCATAGCCTTGTTCATGGGAATAATGAGTTATTAGAAAAAATAATCCAAAAAACGGACCAAAACAAACCAATAATACCTTTGTACTTTGCAGAAGGCAAAGAAGAATATGTCGATGTTTCCATAGATAAAGCCCTAATTACAGGAACATTATGGGGATGTAATAGAGAAAGTTTAAGGTTAGCCCAAAGTTTAAAAAAGCTAGCCAATGATGGATTATTAGTTGGTATCGGTATAGAGAGATATCTTGGGTTTTTAGGTAAAGCTTATTTAGGTAAGATGGAAGATTTTGGCAATCCTCTTGAAAACTTGCGCCTTCAGCAACAAAAATACGGTATTGCTTTAATAATCCACAATCAGGAACATATGCTAGAAGGGATACCGACCTCTAGAATTGCTGAAGCTGTAACTAGTGGAGCTTTGGTAATATCTGATCAGAATGGCTTTTTAAAGAAATTTTTTAGTGATAGTATCCTCTATTATGATGCTTTTGCCAGTACCCAGCAAATTTACGATACTATTAAATCGCATATTAACTGGGCAAAAGCTAATCCAGATGAGGCGCATTTAAAGGCTAAGCAAGCCTATCAAATTTTCATGGATAATTTTACTATCGAAAATCAGCTCGAGAAATTATTTGCTCTTACCAAAAGGTGAGATGTCAAGTACTTTAAACTTTATAGTTTAAAGTAAGTATTTAAAAATACGGAAGTTAATTACTTCGTAATATTTTTAGTAAGTTATATTGTGGGTCGTAAGCGTTTCCGTAAATCTTATCTATCTTAGTTATTTGCTGTGGGTGTTTAAGGCCCGAATAAATTGAGTTTAAAATGGCATATATTACCTCGTAGGGATTCGCATCTGCTGAAGCTAATCGATGTTCAATTCGTTTGGGTAGGCTGTCCGGTATCCGGATCAAAGTAGTACGGTTATTACCTCCGTAGCAAATGTGGGTTGGAGCCATAAACCTGCTATCGAGTCTTTGATAATCCTCTTCTTTAGGTAGAAAAGCTGTAATTGTTAATGGTAAATAATGACACAAAATCCTAGCATATTTTTCTGCCTCATTATCTTCAAGAAAATTAAAGTGAATGTGCATACTATTGCCATAATCATTTGTAAATGGTTTGGACTTAAAATTAGCTTCAAGGTTTAATTTTCTAGCTTTCTCCTTAATTACCTTCTTCATGTTGCTTATGCTACCTGGATAAGAGGCAACGTTAGTTGAAGGTGGAATCTCAATTTCATATTGGTTATGGCCCTTTTCTTTTTTTATTTTTTGCTCTATATTCTCTTCTAATTTGGTCAATTGCCAAGTATCTGTAAGATTTATAAGATAAAATTCTAGTTCTGCCCCAAGACATGGCGTCAAATTAAACTCTTTTTTAAAACTATTTTCGATTTTTTTAAGATATTGTATTCTTTCTCTCTATCTGTTAATTTATTTTTAAACATATTTTAAGTGCTTATTAAAGATCATGACGGTAACAGAACTAATCAAAAATAAAGTATACTACAAAATTTTTGATAGAAGTTACCAAGGTTCAACTCATAGTTATAATATACATGCTTTTGATGATCAGATAAAAAAAGATCAAGTCCGAAGTAATATAGATAAAGTATTAAGTGATTTTGATGCCCAAAATATATTGTTATTAAACCAGGTTCATGGCAATAATATTGTTTGTACCGAGGAATTAGACCTCAAGTTAAGTAATTGGCCTCAAGGTGATGCTTCGGTTACTACTCAAGAAAACATTATTTTGGCAATTCGTACCGCTGATTGTGTTCCGCTATTACTTGTTAGTGAGGATGGCCATGTTATTGGGGCAGCCCACTGTGGGTGGCGCAGTGCTAAATTAGATATTATAAATAAATTAGCTTATAGAATGCGGCAAAAAGGCGCTGGTAATATAATAGCTGTAATAGGTCCTGCTATTGCTCAAGAATCTTATGAAGTATCGAAAGAGTTTTATGAGGATTTCGTTGCTGATTCAAGTAGTTATAAGGAGCTATTTTTACCTTCAACAAAACCCGGACATTATTTATTTGACCTACCATCATTTGTCAAAATTAAGCTTGCAGAGGAAAATATTAGCGTTATAAAACATATTAACGAGGATACATATGTAATGTCTGACAAATATCCTAGCTATCGTAGGTCTACTCATACAGGGGAAATATACAATCAAAACATATTATCTGCTATAATGATAAATAAATAAATCTTTATGTATCAATTATTTTCACCTAACTTATTTTTAAAAATTAGCAAATACCTAATACCTATTTCTGGATGCTTATTTTTAATCTCAATTCCAGTTGGATTATATTTTTCTTTATATGCCTCTCCTGAAGATTACCAGCAAAAAGAAATGGTAAGGATAATGTATGTGCATGTGCCTGCCGCATGGATGAGCCTCGGAATATATACTTTTATAGCTATTTGTAGTTTTTCTTGTTTAGTATGGAGAACAAGAATCTCATATGTTTTGGCAGTAGCTGCAGCACCAATTGGAGCAGGATTTGCTCTAATTACCCTAGTTACAGGTTCTATTTGGGGTAAACCTATTTGGGGTACGTGGTGGGTATGGGATGCCCGCCTTACATCAATGCTTGTTTTATTCTTCATTTATATTAGTTATATAGCAATCGTTAATAGCGGTAATAGTTTACTTAGAGCCGAAAAACCGGCTTCAGTTATGGCTATAATAGGGTTGATTAATATACCGATAGTCAAGTTTTCGGTGGATATTTGGTACAGTTTACATCAACCTGCAAGTATCCTTAAAATAGGTGGACCTTCCATTCACCCATCTATGCTTTTACCGCTTTTTATTATGTTTGGTTCTTTTATAATGTATTTTGTTTTTGTCCTTTTAATAAGGGCAAGAATTGTTATGTATAAAATTAAAAATAATAAATAGCTATGACTTATGTGGTAACAGATGAGTGCGTGAAATGTAAATATACGGATTGTGTAGAAGTATGCCCTGTTGATTGTTTTTATGAAGGAGAATTAATGCTAGTAATTAATCCGGATGAATGTATAGATTGTGGTGTTTGTGTTCCAGAATGTCCGATAGATGCAATTAAAGAAGAATCTCCTGATTTAATAAAATGGGTAGAAATTAATAAAGAATTGTCTGCAAAATGGCCGAATATTACAGTTAAAAAGCTTCCGTTACCTGATGCTGAAAATTATAAATATGAAAAAAATAAGTTTGAAAAATATATCCTCTAATTAGGATTCTTAAATAAAACCTAGATAACCTAGAATTTTGTAAAAAACATAAATAGGCATAACTCAATGTTAATTTCAGAAAAGCAGGCAAATTTAGGGCAGCAAACTACAATTTAACCCGTAGTGATTGTAAAATACCAGTAACTTACTGTTTATAATGGCTCTCTTAATAACTCCACATTTCCTCCAATTGCTGTAAGGTTAAAGCACGTTGTTCTCTCTAGCATAAATTTAAGCAAATAGTGAGGGCCGCCAGCTTTAAATCCAGTACCGGATTTATTCTCACCACCAAAAGGTTGAGATTCTACTTTTGCTCCAACAATTGACCTATTAGTATAAATATTACCGGCTCTAATCTTAGACCTTAAATATTCTATTTTTTCTTCAATTCTACTATGAATACCAAAGGTTAAGCCGAAACCATAATTGTTAATTTCATCTATTATTTTGTCGATTTCTTTACTTTTATATTTTATTATATGTAATATTGGCCCAAAATTCTCCCCGGGAATATCATTAATTGAGTTGATTTCTATAATATGAGGGTAAAAATAGTTTCCGCCTTTTAAATTACTGTTTTGTGGGTGAGAATATATTTTAAAACCTGCTTTTTCCATGTAAGAAATGTGACGAGCTAAATTGTCAAAAGACTTACGATCGATAACTGCCCCTATATCGTTACTGAAATCAGCAGTGTCACCGATTTTTAATATTTCAGTAGCTTCTCTAATTAGATTGCATAAATTATCATATATTTCTTCTTGAATATATAGTACTCGTAGGGCTGAGCATCTTTGCCCTGCTGAATAAAATGCAGAAACAAGTACATCATCTGTTACCTGTTCAAGTAATGCAGAACTATCAACAATCATTGCATTCTGACCGCCTGTTTCAGCAATTAACGGAACAATACCGGAGTTCCGTTCTGCAAGTGTTAAGTTGATGTTCTTAGCTGTTTCGCAGGAACCGGTAAATGCTACACCGGCAATTCTCTCATCTCTTAATACATAATTACTGATATTACTAGGAGAGGTAATTATTAATTGTAATGCCGATTTAGGTATTCCCACTTTGTGTAACAACTTAACGGCAAAATTAGCTATAACACAAGTTTGTCCCGCAGGTTTGGCTATTACTGTATTACCAGTTACTAATGCCGCAACTATTTGACCTATAAATATCGCAAGCGGGAAATTCCAGGGACTTATACAGACAAAAATTCCTCTCGGATGCATTGAAAGGATATTTCTTTCGCCAGTAGGCCCAGGAAGAACTTTATCTTGCATAATTATTTTTGCTTGATTGGCGTAATATCTACAAAAATCAATTGCCTCAATAACCTCATTTATTGCATCATGAATAGATTTTCCTCCTTCTTTGATAAGCAGGGCATATAGCTCAAATTTGTTATTTTCAAGTTCATAAGAGGCCTTTTCTAAAATAGCAGCACGGCTCTCTACAGCTATTTTGCTCCAGTTGTTAAATTCTTTATACGCAGAGTCTACGGCATATTTAATTTCTTCAGGTATCGCTAGAGAAACATCTGAAAATTTTTCCGCTATTTTGGCAGGGCAGAAACATTCGTTTAAATTTTTAGATGTTATAAGTTCCCTACCATCTATTATAGATCCAACCTTATGAGTATTAGAAAAATAGCTAGCCACTTTTTCTTGAATGTAATCGTAATTTGTTTTGTATCCTAAATCATAACCCATAGCGTTTTTCCTCGTTGGATAAATATTTTCTGGCAAAGGAATTGAATTGCCACTATCTAATAAATTTAAAATTTTGTCATGTAAATTAAAACTAAGCTCAGGTATAGGTACTTTTGGCGAAATTACTTTACTTACAAAATTACTATTTGCTCCATTTTCTAACATTCTACGCATTAAATATGCAAGTAAATCGTCTGACTTACCAATCGGAGCATAAATTCTTACATTAGTTTTTTTTGCTAACTCAGATGTAATACATCTCCCATACCATAAAGCTTTTGGAACTCATAAGGTTTATTTCCGGCCATTCCTATTATTGCCGAAGCAGTTAGAGCGTTATGAGTCGCAAATTGTGGGTATATGTAATCATTATTTTCTAGCATTAATCTAGCACAAGCGATGTAACTTGCATCCGTATATTCTTTTTTTGTAAATACTGGATAATGTTGTAGCCCATTTACTTGAGCGTGCTTAATCTTGCTATCCCAATATGCTCCTTTTACAAGCCTGATGGGGATTTGTTTATTAGTTTTTTTAGCCAATAAAATTATTTTTTCGAGTAGATCATAACTTCTAGTTTGATAAGCTTGTACTACAAGACCAATACCGTTAAAATTTTTGAAAATAGGTTGCTCTATAACTTCACTTAAAAAAGCAAAATAAGCATCCAGTCTAAAAGATTCTTCTGCATCAAAAGTAATAGTTAAATTATTATCTTTGATTTTTTCTATTAAACTGATAATTTGCGGCATCAGTTCTTGCCTTATATCATTTAGCTTGGCGTATTCAAATCTGGGGTACAGGGCAGTCAATTTAACGGACAAATTCGGTTTTGATGCTGTATCTAAACCTTTATGATGAAGTTTAGCGATAAGATTTATAGCATTAAGATAATCTTTATAATATCTTGATGCCTGTTTTTTTGTTCTTGCTGATTCACCAAGTAGGTCAAAGGAAAATTTATATTCTGAAAAATTCTGAACTTTTTTAAACCTGATTCCATACCTTCCGCAAATACAAATGATTTACTAAGGTATATAATTGCTTCCCTTAAAATTTTTAAAAAAACTGGCTGGCCAAATTTATCGATTAATTTAGCAACAACATTATCTGATTTAGTAATATCAATAAATTTTCCAGAAAAATATATGCCAAAAGAAGAAAAAATTGTCTTAAATGATTTTGCTCTCTTAAATAAAAATGATTCCCATGATTTATTAGATAACTTATCACGTACAAACTCCTTGCTGATTTGTAAATCCGGTATCCGAAGTAAACTTTCTGCAAGGCACATTATTGCAATACCCTCATCTGTAGAGAGGCTGAATCTATTAATAAATTCTTCAATAGAAAAATTTTTGTTTTGCCTTATTATACTAATGAATGCATCAGCTTGAGCAACAATTGCTTGTTGCTCAGGGGCAGGAAATTTAATTTTAGGCAATAACTTTTTTATTACTTGCGTTTCGTCTAACAAAACTGCAGTAGTTGCTAAATCTTTGTTTTGCATAGTGATTTGCTTTTACTCTCTATATTTTTAAGTATTTCTTACGAGCGATTGTGATCGATCAACATAAAAATATAGAGCTATCAAACTAAAAACAGCACATACGATTATATAAATTGAGCCTGAACCCATATTGCCGTTTTGTACTAATGATTCCATTATATATGGAGCAGTACCACCAAAAATACTAGTAGCGGTATTATAAGAAACCGAAAGAGCTGTACTTCTGATGTTAGTTGGGTATAACTCAGCCTGTAGAGCCGGTTCTGGTCCGATATATAGCGCAGCTAGAATTGCAATAATAATTTGTGCTATAATAATAGAACTGAAATTGCCGAATTCGAAAGATTCAAGTAAGAATGTGGAAGTTAAAATTATAATTACTAAGTTAATAACAAATATTTTTCTCCTGCCTATTTTATCGGAAAGCCACCCTCCTAAAATAGTTACTATTATCATAATGATATAGCATATATTAACTAAGTTACTTACCTCCTCTTCGCCAAATCCTCTGTGTATTTTTAGATAAGATATCAAATATATTGATTCAACATAGAATATTACTGATCCAGTTCCATTAATAAGAATGGAAATCAACATATCAAACCAGTGATGTTTGAAAGCAAATTTTAAAGGGTGTTGTTCTACTCTACCGTATGACTTGTTCTCAAGAAACAAAGGAGTTTCTGCTGTATGTTTCTTGATATAAATACCAGCGAAGAAAATGAATATACCAATCAAAAATGGCAATCTCCATGCCCAGGAGTTAAATTGTTCTGGGGTGAAAATCGATTTTATTAAATATGAGACTAAAGAACCAAATAGAATACCTACACAAATACTGGACATTGAAAAACTAGAGGTAAAACCTCTGTGACTTTTTTCTGTGTGTTCAATAACGAAAGATATGGATCCTGTTAATGCACCTCCCATGGAAAGGCCCTGAAGCATTCTAACTAATATCATCATACTTGTTGCAGCTATTCCTGCGGTTTCGTAGGTAGGAAGAAAACCTATTGCAGCAGTTGGGAATGCCATACAAATAACCGATGCGCTGAGTGCCGCTCTCCGGCCAAATCTATCACCGATTACTCCAAAAAAAATACCACCTATTGGCCTCATTAAGTAACCAACGGCAAATGCCAAAAAAGCATACAGTAAAGAAATGCTAGGGTCAGTATTGGGAAAGAATTTTTGCCCAATTATTGGTGCGAAATGACCAAATAAAGCATAATCGTACCATTCAAAACTATTAGCAACACTACTTGTTAAAATAAGTTTGTGTTTATTCATTCTTTTTCTCCACGTTCGCTAGTTTGTTTATTAAATTCTCTTTTTTCCGAATAAATAATGAAGAATGTTGAAGGCACTATTATTAAAGCACCGTAAATAGTTGATGTACTTGGAACTTCTCCAAATATTATATAGGCAATTATGGCGGAGGATAATAACTCAAGATATCTGTAAGGAGACACAGCTGTTGCATCTGCATAAGTAAATGCTTTGAGAATGAAAAATAGGATCAAATTACCGCCCATACCTAGAATAAATAATAATGCTAGTTCGTGCATTGTGGGCATAATCCAATTATGAAGAGCAAAAGGTAATGATATTAAAGTTGTTATAGTAGCAGAATAAAAAAGCATACTGATCATTGATTCTTGTATAACGATCCTTTTATTAAAAACATCTAGAATTGCAAAGCATATGGCAGAAGCAACAAATACAAGTACGTTAAGATTAAAATCCTGGGAATGTACATTTAGAGTTACAACAATACCAATAAAAGCAATAATTGTTACTACCCATCTTTGCCAGATGATGCGTTCACTTAAGAAAAAGATTCCAAGAATTAAAACAAAAATGGGTATAGTAAATGTGATAACAGTACCAGTAGTAATAGGCGCTATAGTTACTCCATATGTCCAGCCTGCCATTCCAAGAAATAACAAAACACCCCGAATGCAGTGAACAAAAGGTCTAATAGTTTTTAATGTGTCCATCCCATAGTAAAATATGAATGGAATTAAACTAATTGTTCCAAACATAAACCTAAAGAAAGTAACCTCATAACTGTGAAGCCTAAGGCCTAGATATTTTGAAATTACATCGTTTACCGAGCTAGTAACCAAACTCAATATAAACCATGCCACACCTATTAGGTAAGAGCGTAATTTGGTATTCATAAAACTAAAATTTTTAATTCTGGAGGACCATATATTATTTGCTTTAAATAGTGAAGTGGTTTTTTTTTAATTTTAGGTAAAAGAGTTAAGTATTTGTTCATATTGGTTATTTCCTGCAACATAAATAGGTTGCAAAGTTAAGAAGTATAAGAGAAAGTAGTTCACGCAGTAGTTTCCAAATATTTATGCGTTATATTTTTTGCTAAAGAATTCTGAACCCCGATTGGGAATATACATTCTTTATAGATTATATATTCTGGGCAGGAAATTTATAATTTGCTCAGTTAATATACTGCAATTCCTATACTACTTCAGTTTCTTATTAAAACTTTTATTACTATAAAAAATGGAAGAACTTAATTAATTTTATACTTTTTAGGTTTTGTTAGTAAAGAAAGTTTATAAATAAAGTATTCTAAGGAGTAACGAATAACTATGGAACTATTACAGGCGGTTTTTATGGTTTAAAGCCCTTTGTAATTATTATAATTAGCAACGGATTGGTAAATACAAAACTTACTTCAGATAATTGTAGGGAGAAGACAAAAGTCTCCTTAAGTTATTGTTTATTAATAAAAGCTATTTAGAGTGGTACATACTTTAGCCATTATAAAATTGTATTATAGAGCTAATCCTCACCTTAAGAAAAAACATGTAAAATTTACAGATAGTTAGTAAAAATCAAACTAAAGTTGAAGGAATTTTATCTTTAATGCTGACAATTTTAAATTACTAATCCTAATAAGGATTTATTTTCTTACTAACTAAATAGGTTTTAAAACTTTAAAAATCCGTAACTATGCTGCTAATTTTTCTTTTAGAAGGTCAATTAGTTTAGCAGAGCTTTCAGCTTCTGAAATATTCTCAAGGACAGCTATTTCGGAAGCTAGCCTATTTAAAGCTGACTCATATATTGTCCTTTCACTATATGAACGATCGTTATCAACATTTTTGTAAAGATCCCTGACAACCTCAGCAATCGCAGATATTTCTCCAGAATTGATTTTGGTTTCATATTCTTGAGCACGCCTACTCCACATCTTGTTACCACGCTTGGGTTTCCCTTGTAGGATTGCATATACTTCATGGATATCGTTTTTATTAATTAGAGTTCTAAGGCCAACTGCAGATGCTCTATTTACAGGAACTCGTAGAATCATTTTGTCTTGAGGAAAAGAAATAACATAAACTTTAAGGCTAATATCGGCAATCATTTGAGCTTCGACGTCAACAATTTCTCCGACTCCGTGGGACGGATATACTACTCTTTCACCTACCTTAAATTCGAGATTTTTAGACATTCACACCTCATTTTTAATAGAATCGATTGCCAAGGATTATATCATATTTATATAAGAAATAAAAGCGCTTAATTAATAAACAAATTAATCCTCTGGTAATAAAACCTCCCTTTTACCGGAGTGGTTAGGGGGGGAAAGGATACCATTTTTTTCCATCTCTTCAACAATACTTGCAGCACGATTATACCCAATTCGAAGGGATCTTTGGATATAACTGATTGAAGCTTTCTTTTCATTCCTGACAATATTTAATGCTTGCTTATACATATCGTCATTATCTGATTCACCTAGTTCATCAGCAGCAAAATCCTCTTCAGATTCAGTAACTGCAGAAATATATTCAGGAACACCAGTACTTCTGAGGAAAGATGTTACCTTTTCTACCTCCTTGTCATCAACAAAAGGTCCGTGGACACGAAGTATTCTAGCGCTATTGCCCATATACAGCATATCTCCCATCCCGAGTAATTGTTCAGCTCCCTGTTCACCTAGAATTGTTCTACTGTCGATTTTTGAAGTTACTTTGAAACTAATTCTGCTTGGAAAGTTAGCTTTTATTACGCCAGTAATTACATCTACCGATGGTCTTTGAGTTGCCATAATAATGTGAATACCAGCAGCCCGTGCCATCTGGGCTAAACGCTGAATAGAAGTTTCGATATCTTTCCCGGCAACAAGCATTAGGTCAGCCATTTCATCAACTATTACTACTATAAACGGCATTTTTTGCATATCAATGGGCACAGATTCAAAAACTGGTTTCCCTGTTTCCGGGTCAAAACCAGTTTGTACTCTTCGTTCCAGTACTTTGCCTTCTTTTACCGCTTCCAGAATTTTTGCATTAAAATTAGCAATATTTCTAACTCCTAAATGAGACATTAAACGATATCTATTTTCCATTTCTTTAACAGCCCATTTAAGCGCTACTACTGCCTTTCCGGGTTCAGTAACAACAGGGGTCATAAGGTGAGGTATATTATCATAAGAAGATAATTCAAGCATTTTAGGATCAATCATTATCATTCTACATTCGGCGGGAGTGTATTTATAAAGTAAGGACATTATCATAGCGTTAATAGCAACCGATTTACCCGAACCGGTTGTTCCCGCTACAAGCAGGTGAGGCATTTTGGCCAGATCAGCTACTAAAGGCCGGCCGCTAAGATCCTTGCCAAGAATAATAGGTAATATTACGTTCTGATCCTGGAATTCTTCTGTTTCAACTAGCTCCTTTAAACGAAAAAACATACGCTGTTTATTAGGCAGCTCAATACCCAGAGCGTTTCTGCCTGGTATAACTGCAATACGGGTAGAATGAGCCGATAATGAACGGGCGATATCATCGGACAATCCTATTACTCTTGATGATTTAGTACCGGCTGCCGGTTCAAATTCATACATCGTTACTACCGGACCTTGTCTTATATCTATAACTTTTCCTTTGACGCCGAAATCACCGAGAACAGCTAAAAGTTCCTCAGCCTTGGCTTCTAATTCCGTAGGTGATTGGAATTTAATGTTATGGTTACTTGCTTCATCTAATAAGTCCACAGGGGGTAAAACACCTGCATCTTGTTCTATACGCTGAACCTCACTCTTTATAGGACTCGGTATTACTTGGAGTTTGTCCCCAATAATTGGTATTACACGGCTAACTTCAGGGCTACTACCGTTCCCGGTAATGATAGGTTCTTTAATAATTTGTGACGGGATTTTAGCAGGATTAGCTAATTTAATTTTATTGAAAGAAAATTTTGGAATTTTTACTAGTGCCGTTATTTTAACCCACAAGCTTTTTAAATAGAGAGTGAATTTAACATAAGAAGTAAATTTGATGCCAAGTGCTAATATTAAGAATAATGTTGAAAGTAAGAAGGTAGCTGGAATTATTAATTGTTGAAATTCAGCTAAATCTAAATATTTAATACTCATGTTAAACAAGTAAATTCCAAATGCCCCGCCTCCATTTGCCGGAAGATAACTTATTTTGAGGCCACTTAAAGCCACCGAAATACAAGATATAGCCATTATTAATGAAATGATCTTTAAACTTTTCCAGCTTAATATTTCATTCTTGTAAATTAGATAAGACCAGACAATAAATGACAATGGAATAATAAAAGATGCAACTCCAAAAAGTTGATAAAATATATCAGCTAGATAAGAACCAAAATAACCTAGTAAGTTCGTTGGTTCATTTAACGTAGAAAGATTTAGCGATGGATCAGTATCACTATAAGAACCAAGAGAAAGAAGCAGTAACACTGCCAGGAATAATAGGGTAGTAGCCCTTACTTTACTGTATAAAAATATTTTTTTTAGCATGCACACTAATTATTACATAAATGTGCTATATTTATACCATTTATAAACGCTAAAGAAAATAACAAATTCAGCAATAATCCCTTAAGCTATTAGTGTTGAAAAAGCTTTTCAATGCTAATAACTAATCTTTTTATAGCTTTAGACCGATGGCTAACCTGATTTTTTATTTTTATCCCTAGTTCTGCTAAAGTTTCAGTATAACCTTCGGGAATAAAAATTGGATCAAAACCAAAACCTTCAGCCCCCCTAGCTGGAAAGGTTATATAACCATAGCTTTGTGCTTCAGAAACTATAAAATTTCTTGTTTCCGGCAGGTATAAACATATCGCCGTTTGAAAATATGCTTTGTGGGTATCATAGTTAGGAAGGAGTTTTTCTAATTCAGCAAATGCGTTATTTAAGCTGCCGCATTTTTCTAGGAAATTTTTAGTCTTGACCCCGGGGAAACCATTTAAGGCCTCTATGCATAAACCGGAATCATCACAAATGGTAGGTAGTTTTGTATGTTCAACATAATACAGTGCTTTGTGCTTTGCATTTTCTAAAAAACTATCGTAAGGCTCATCCGGTTCTTTTATAAAATTATCTTCTAAAGTCTCAATCGAGAAGCTAGATAGTTTAGAACTTTTTATAAGCTCTTTGATTTCTAGAATTTTACCTTTATTGGTAGAGGCAACAAAAAACTTTTTTATCATCATTTACTTAAAATCAGCTTTTTTGAATAATTATCTTTAATGTGGCTGCAAGCCTATCTGCAATAATTTTTTTATCGTAATAAGTGGTAATCTTACTGTAGGCTGTGTCTATTAATTCTTGTGCCTTAAGCGGGTTATCTATAAGATAGGCGATATTGTCAGCTAATCCCTGATTTGAAGCTGTATTTGTAATTAAAGCCGTCACTACCTGCTTCAAAAATTTGGGATGCTCCAGCAGTCTTTGTCGCAACGATAGGCACTTGATGACTCATTGCCTCTAAGGCCACAATACCAAAAGTTTCAAAAACTGAAGGGATACAGAAAATATCTACAGTTTTAAAAAAACTCTCTTTATCATTTATCCATCCAATAAACTCAACATTTTTATCAATATTAAGCCCACGTGCAAGTTTCCTAAGTTGAATTTCTAGTGGTCCAGCCCCTCCAATGAGCAATTTAACGTGGTATTTCCTATCCCTTAGTATACTTATAGCTTCTATTAAATAATTGAATCCTTTTTCCGGTACGAACCTACCAAGAGCCCCTATAACATATTCGGTTTTTTTTTGACTGAAATTATTTAGCCTCCTTGGAGGAGTATTTATCATATTCGGAACAATAAATATCTGGTGCTCAGGATACCCGCTATTAATTAAATGTTGCTTGAGCAGTTGATCTAAGGCAATTATATAATTACATTTTAAGATATGCCGAGTACTGTAAGAATGAGTAACACCTATTATAGGTATATCTCTTATACCTGTGCCATAAGCAAAATTAATTGCTCGACCTCCATGAACTATTATAAGATCTGGCCCGTAAAATAATATTAGCAATTTTAAATATATTTTGGAAATAATACACCACGGAAATAAATTGGGGAGTTTTAAAGAACTAATTTTTTTATTGTTAATCTTTGCAAACAAACTGGTTATGTTGACTACCTCATGCCCCTTTAAGGTTAAAGCGCTATAATAGTCCAAGAAGGCTTGCTCCGCACCGCCAAGTTTCCTGTTCATTATAATATTAAAGATTTTCATAAGTCATATTTAGATAAACTTGGACTATAAAAGGCACAGCACCTACTGCTCGTAATTAGATAAAACTCTTAAAGTAATGATAAAGCTGATCTTCAAAAAAGATACTTATTTTTTGATCATAAGGCTCGCTTCGTTATCATCAATCCATCTACTTTCAGCTAGGAGGATTTCAAACTTTTTCTCAGCAATTTTTTTATCTAACTGCGTAGAAGGTTTATTATCTAATTTAGTAAAATGTATGCCTGTATAATCAATACCGAGTTCTTTGCATTTTGCTTCTACAGAAAGCACGTTCTTTAATTGGTTATCAACAAAAATTATTTTTTCTGGGTCTAATTTAGAGAAATTCAAAAACTTGCCAAGTATTTCTCCTTTTGGTCTCTTAGCAGCAAAAATTACCCCATCTTGAAATATTGGGTTACTACTGCCATCTTTTGTAGATAATGGCATTTCACCGCTCAAATCAATATATGGTAAATTCATAGATTTTGAAAAATCGATACCAATACCTTTGATGGTTTTAATACGTAAATCAGCTCTGTTTGGGATAATCCCATAATTACTGGTGTTGCCGCTAGTTAAGGCAAAAACAATAATTCCAGATTTTTGAGCTTTATTAATAAGTTCTGCTATTTCGTGGTCCACTATGATTGGTTTATAAGAGCTAAGTACTATGCTTTTAAGTCTGGTTGCTTCCTCTTTACCAAGATTTGCTTCGATTTGAGCAAATTTTTGTTTAAAAAACGATTTATGTTCATGGAGCATAACCTGATCACTGGAGTAAAAAATAACATGCTTCACATCAAGCAAAACCATATCTCCACTTTTTAATTTGGCAATCTCATCTTTGATGATACCAATATCCGTTGCCTCTAATACTTCAGCCTTCGCATAAAAAGCAAAGAATATAATAAAAACACTAACCGTACTTTTAAGTAAATATATAGTCTTGTTCATATAAGGACTCTTGCATACATATAATAATCTTTCAACTCTCCTTCGACTAATTCATATTTTCTTAGGCAACCTTCTTTCTGAAAACCACATCGGTCTAAAACTTTTATCGAACGTTCATTAGTTGTAATAACAGTTGCTTGTACCCTAATTATTCCAAGTGTATAATCGGAAAATTTTAGTATAGCTTTTATAGAACGGAGCATTATTCCCTTACCCCAAAAATTCGGGTCTAAATCATAACTGATTTCAGCTCTGGAATTTGCAAAAGAAATCATGTTAAAACCGGCCGTACCGACCATTTTACTACTTTCTTTAAGAGCAATAGCCCAATATATACTTCTTTTAGATGGAAACAAACCACCCCAATAGCTAACTTCTTCAAGTGCAGCCTCAAAGGTTTTTGGTCTATTTTCATTTGTTAAAAATCCAGCCATTTGATCATTACTCATATAGTCTAAGTAAGCTTGTGCGTCTTCTTTAGTAATTTCTCTCAGAATAATGTCACCCAAATCGATTGTCGGAAATGGATCAAAAAAAGGTTGCACATTCATAATCAGTTAACTCTTAGTATATGGAATCTGATCTCGCACACCATTCTCCTCAAAAGCCTTAATTCTTACTAAACAGGCAAGGCATTTCCGGCAGGAATCACCTTCGTTAGTAGGGTTATAACAGGAGATAGTTGTCGAATAATCTACTCCTATTTTAAGTCCCATGGCAACTATTTCGGTTTTTGTCATATTAATAAGAGGTGCATGGATATTAATTTTATTTCCTTTTACCCCTTCAGCAGTTGCGAGGTTGGCCATAGTTTCGAAACTCTTGATATATTCAGGCCGGCAATCCGGATAATTGGAATAATCGGTTGCATGTACTCCAAGAAATATATCACTAATACCTTTTACTTCAGCAAGAGCAAGAGCATAACTTAGAAAAATCGTATTTCTTGCCGGAACATATGTAGGTGGAATTTCATTTCCTAAATCACTTACGCTTTGATAATTCGGTACTTCTATACTATCATCGGTTAAAGCTGATCCCCCAAAATTCTTTAGATCAATATTTATAATTTTGTGTTCTTTTACTTTGTAGTTTTTAATAAATTCCTGGATTTTTTTGATCTCAACAATTTGCTTCTGCCCATAATTAAAACTAATTGCGCATATCTCGTAACCCTGTTGTTCTACGTAAGCTAAAACTGTTGAGGAATCTACCCCTCCACTTACCAATACTATTGCTTTCTTTGTCATTATTTATCTAACCATATACTATGAATTTAATTCTGTTCCAGTTTAGGGGATACCTTATAGTTACCTATATAAAAAGTATATATTAATCTTATCATCTACCTTACATGCTGCTTTTAAGTATCCAGGAATTTTTTTCATGAGTTTTGATCCGTGCAATTAAAAGGTCGCATGTTCCTTCATCATCAAATGTTCGTGCAATAGTTAGGGTAGCCTTTAAAGTTTTAATGACTAGATCTTGGCCTTTGATTAATTCTCTGATCATGGTAGCTGAATCAGCATGTTCATCGCTTGACGAAATTGAGGTTAAATCTGAGTAGAACTTTAAACTTCCTGGTACTTTTTGCCCAAGCCATCTAATTCGCTCAGCTATTTCATCAATAGCGTTGGCAAGATCTGTGTATTGTTCTTCGAATAAACTATGTAACGATTTAAAGTTAGGTCCAGTCACGTTCCAATGGAAGTTTTGGGTTTTAAAATATAAACTATAGCTATCTGCTAATACCGATTTCAAAGCATTAGCGATTTTTTCATGGTCCATAATAACACTAATTTTAAGTTGAAAAATTACCTTAGCATTTATACTTTATAACCTTACTCAGGTAGAGTAAATAATATATTTACTAATACCATCTTTCTTACTCAATCCCCAGTTCTTTGTGAATCTGATATGATAAACGATAATTATTCTCAAGAGCAATAGATACGGCTAGTTTCTTATTGGCACTATTGCGCTTTTCATCATATTCGTCCATTGCTTGCACAAATACCGGTATGCTATACAGTGATTGGCCTAATTCCGGAACTTTGTTATAACCTGCTACGTGTGCAGATATAATATACTTAAAAGCTGTAATTTTAGGCATTAGCTCTTCTCTAATATTGTGGTATTTCAAGTTCGTTACCTTAGGAGAACAAATTATCTTAATTCCATCCGGAAGGTCTTGATATAATGTACCATTAGTCTCGATTTGCACTTTGTAATTTAATTGCAATAATTTTTCGCATAATCTATAGATTGGCTGTCTAAGTGGTTCTCCTCCGGTAATAACCACTAGGAATATTGATCGTATTTTATTACTATTTTTGCTTAAGTACTCAACCTGCCCAATTATTTCTTCAAGAGATTTTTCTAGATAATCCTCAAATTCGGTATCACAAAAACTGCAAGCTAAGTTACATCCGCCTAACCTAATAAAAATTGCTGGAACTCCGCAATAAGGTCCTTCAGCTTGTAAAGTTTTAAAAATACTTTTTATAGATAAAAACTGACCATCTCCTTTAACCACTGGACGCTTTAAGTTATCGCCAAACATATGAAACTACCTTAACTTTAGCGATGATAACCCAATTAAAGCAAAAGCAATTGCTAAAATCCAAAATCTTATGACCACTTTAGTCTCCGGCCATCCTTTCTTTTCAAAGTGATGATGGATAGGCGCCATTTTGAAAAACCTTTTACCCTTAGTCATTTTAAAATAATAAACTTGTATAATGACCGATAACGTTTCAATAACGAACACCCCTCCTATTATAGCCAGCACAATTTCATGTTTGGTAATAACGCTAATAGTACCGATAACTGCTCCAAGAGATAAACTTCCAGTATCCCCCATAAATACTTCCGCAGGTTTGCAGTTATACCACAAAAAACCAAGGCCACTGCCAACCATTGCAGAACATACTACCGCGAGCTCCCCAACGTGTGGGACATATATAATTTGCAGATAATTTGCATAGGTAAAATTACCTACTAGATAAGAAATAATAGCAAAAGCACTAGCCGCTATTGTTAGCGTACCAATAGCTAGCCCATCAAGGCCATCAGTTAGATTTACCGCATTAGAAGAACCGATAATAACGCACATTGCAAAAGGAAAATAAAAATAACCAAGGTCGACTAAGAGAGTCTTGAAAAATGGAACAGCTAAATCCGTTGCGTGGGAATGGAGGGAGCAATATTTTATACCTCCAAATGCGATAAGGCTAACAGCAAATTGAAAAAATAACTTCTTTTTACCCGTGATACCACGGTAATTAAACTTGCTGACTTTAGTATAATCATCTAAAAAACCAAGTAATCCGAACATTATCAGAACAAAAATAATTATCCAAACGTAAGGATTTGTAAGATCTGAAAATAATAATATAGAAAATAACATGGAGCTAATAATGATTAACCCACCCATTGTAGGAGTCCCCGCTTTAGCAAAATGAGTATCCGGACCGTCTTCCCTAATTGGTTGCCCTTGTTTTTGTAACGTCCTTAATTTCAGAATAATTTTCGAGCCTATTAGAAAACTTATAAGCAGACTGCTTAGTATTGCCATACCGCTTCTAAATGTAATGTAAGTCATTAAATTGGCTATATGCCAATGACTTGCATATGGCAGTAATATATTATAAAGCATTTGTAACTCCTAGAGCTTCGGCAACTTTTTCCAGATGAACACCTCTGGAACCTTTAATTAGAATAATTTCTTCTCTTTCAATGTATTTATTAATATCGTAAGCTAGTTCCTCAGAATTTTTATAGGTATAGACCAAAATATTTTTTGGGATTTCTTGTATAAGCTGGGGCATAATATCCCCCACTAAAAACAATTTCTTTACACCGGATTTAACAATCTGTGGGATAGCGGCGAAATGAAACTTTAATTCGTCCTTACCAAGCTCCTTCATGTCACCTAATATGGCACTCTTTTTTGGGTTTTTAAATTGATGTAAATACTCAAGGCCTGCTTTCAGGGATTCAGGACTCGCATTATAGTAATCAGTTATTATGGAATATTCCTTATCTTCTTTTTTAATATCCACGATCAATCCCCTTCCCATTTGAGGTTTGAATTGCGCGAGAACTTTTACTGCCTGATTTATATCAAGTCCCAGACAGTAGGCAACGGAAAGAGCGGCTGCGAAATTAATTGCCATATGCTTTGGTACAGCAGGCGTAACAAATTCTATTTTCTCATGAAAAATACTATAAGTTAATTTAACCATATTTTGGTTTATCAGTGAATAAGATACAAATCTTATATTAGCGAATTGCGATTTACCAAAAGTTTTAATATTGCCAATTCCAGCCCTATCTATATTCTCAATACATCTTCTATAAGTTGAAATATCACGATTAAGTATTGCGATCCCAGTATTAATATCTAATCCTTCAAAAATTTCTGATTTTGCATCGGCGATTTTCTCAATAGAATCAAAAAATTCCAGATGTACGGGAGCTACTGAAGTAATTACAGCTATATCCGGTGTAACCTGTTTAGTTAAAAGGCTAATTTCTCCGGCTTTATTCATTCCCATTTCAATTACGGCAAATTCAACATCATCTGCAATAGAAGCTAGATTAATTGGTACACCGATGTGGTTATTAAAATTACCTCTACTAACAAAAGTTTTACCGAAAGAACTAAGGATTAAGCCTATTATTTCCTTGGTACTGGTTTTTCCTACACTGCCGGTAACGCCGATAAAATGAGCTTTAGAATTTTGCCTTTTGTACTCGGCTAAACCTTCTAAAGCTTCAAAGGTATCTTCTACTTTTATTATTTTATTTACTGGTGCATTTTTTATGTCTTCGCTTACAATAGCTAAAGCAGCACCTTTTGCAAAAGCGTCAAGAACAAATTCATGCCCGTCCCTTGTTCCGCCTTTCAGAGCGATAAAAATATCCCCTTTTTCTATATCTTGGGAATTAAACTGAACTTTTCCAAATTTATCATTAGTTGACAGGGTAAGTGATAGAGCCTGACCAATTTGTTCTGATGTCCAAATCATATTTTTCGCAGTTATTAAAATTACTTATTTTTCAACAGCAGTATTTGTTTTGCAATTTCAATATCGCTAAAAAACACAGTTCTGTTTCCGATAATCTGGTAAGTTTCATGCCCTTTGCCCGCAATCAATAATATATCGTTTTTTTTCAGTTTTGCTATAGTACTTTCTATCGCAAATTCCCTTCCTTCTATCTCTTCTGCTCCGGCTGCTCCTTTTAGGACATCAAGACGAATTTTTTGAGGATTTTCACTTCGTGGGTTATCATCTGTAACTACAACATAATCAGCTAATTTGCAAGCGACTTGTCCCATTAGTTCTCTTTTTGAGGGATCACGATCGCCGCCACAACCAAATACCACATATAATTTCCCCCCTTGCTGTGCCTTGATGTTTCTTAACTCCCATAATGACTTTTCTAAAGCATCTGGCGTGTGTGCATAATCAACAAATACCTGAACTTCACTTTCAACGAAACCTATTCGTTGTAACCTACCGGTTACAGCAGTAACTTTTTCTAGAACTTCAACTATGTGGTCAAAATCAAACCCGAGATTTGCCGTCATTTTAGCAGCGATAAGAAGGTTTACGGCTTGGAAGGATCCGATGATATTAGTGGTAAAAGTGTATTCTTTTTTATTATATTCAAAGACAACTTTGCTGCCGGTAAGAGAACTATTAATATTTTTTACTTTTATATTGCCATTTCTGCCAATCCCAAAATAACGTATCCTATGTTTAGCAAAGAAATTTTTAACCCCATCGCCATAGCTCGAAGCTAGTATTTCTGAATTAATTACCACTTCTCCTCCTTCTTCTAAATTTTCTCTGAAAAGCTGTAATTTAGCCTCAAGGTAATTTTCCATGGTTTTGTGGTAATCTAAATGATCTTGGGAAAAACTAGTAAAACCAGCTGTTTTTATCTTTATCTCTCCTAATCTACGTTGAGCGATTCCGTGGCTTGAAGCTTCAAATATGACGTTACTGACCTCCTTCTCTGCTAGCTCATTTAATATTTTTCTAAAAGTAATTGGATCGGCTGTAGTTAGAGACTGTGGTAACTCCTTTAAGAATTTTTCCTCGAGCTTTATCGTGGAGTTAACACCAATAGTACCTATTGTTGCTGCTTCCTGCCCAAGTAATTTTAGGATTTGATAAATATAAGAGACTACCGAAGTTTTACCATTAGTCCCCGTTACGGCCACAAGATTTACAGAAAGGTGCGGATAGATTATCTCAGCAGCAATTGCAACAGCTAACCTTATATCCTGGATATAAAAAATTTTTTCTCCTTTCCAGCTTGAATCACCTGTAAAAACGATTTTAGCAGTTTTTAAAGCTTCATTAATGAACCGGTTACCATCTATTTTCTCTCCTTTTATTGCAAAAAATGCGTCACCTGGTTTGAGATTTCTAGAATCACAAGAAATACCTTGGACATTATATTTTCTAAATAAATTTTCTATTTTCCTTTTCACTTAGGTCAGGCCATTTATTATATAATCAATATCATTTAATTCCTGAACTTCTGGATCATGTTCCTCAAGTTTATTCATTCCGTATAAGACTGCCATTCGCTCAAAAATCGCTCCAACTGTTGGAGCAGCTGTCCAACCGCCTCCTGCAAAACCATATGTTTCCTTAATACCTTGTGGCTCGTCCACTATTACATAAATAATATACTTAGGATTTGTAGCCGGCATGATTCCAAAAAACGAAGACATTCTTTTATCCTTATAATATTTACCACCAATAACTTTTTCCGCCGTTCCTGTTTTTCCTCCTACATAATATCCCTTTACTTCTGCCTTTTTACCAGTACCTTCTAAAACTACTAACCTCATAAGTTGTCTCATGTATTTCGAGGTGTTTTCCTTAAAAATACGTTCTCCTATAACCGGTTCACCGGTTTTTCTCTTAAGTAGAGTAAGGGGGTACATGATACCGCCATTAACAAGTGGCATCATTGCTTGCACAAAATGAGCAGGGCTTTCTGAAATCGCATAACCGTACGACATTGTTACTAAACTTAAATCATTCCACCTGGAATAGGGAGGGAAAAGAGGCCTTGCTCTTTCTGCTAATTCAATTTCAAGCTTGTCTAATAACTTCAGTTTTTTCAGATAGTTTCTTAAGCTGTTTTTACCAATCTCAAGCATTATCTGGCTTACGCCTATATTACTGGAGTGGAGGAATATTTGTCCGATACTATGCCAGCCTTTGACAGGATGATAATCTTTTACCTTAAATTTACCTACCTTCATATAACTCAGGTCATAAGCATCGTTCATTGAGATAACGCCAGTATCAAGCCCTATTGCTAAAGTTAGAGCTTTCATTCCGGAACCCATTTCATAAGCTCCTTGGGTAACCATGTTAAACAACTGATTACTTGCAGCATTACCTGGGTAATGTGGATCAAAATCAGGATTACTAACCATGGCAATTATCTCTCCGTTATTTGGATCGACAATAATACCGGCTGCTCCCTTAGCCTTAAATTTTTGCACGGTTTTGGCAATTTCCTCTTCGAGTATACTTTGTACTCTGACATCTATAGAGAGTTGTAGGCTAGAACCACTAGAGTGGTTATCCTCATCCCGCGTTGTTAATAGCTTATCAAAAAATTTTTCGATGCCTGCTAATCCTTCCATGTCGCGGCCTACATAACCTACAATATGAGACAACAAATTACCGTAAGTATATATTCTTTTTTGTTCTCTTTCAAATTCAAGACCAGGTATACCAAGGTTATATATATGCTCTTGCTGTTTCGGTGAAATGTCTCTTTTTATCCACGCAAATTTCTTATCACTTCGGAGTAATTCTAATACCTTTTTCTTTTCCAATTCCGGAAAAACAGTAATTAATTTTTGTGCTAAAGAGTCAGTATCAACGATTTTTTGAGGTTTGGCGTATAATGAAGCTATAGGTAAATTTACTGCTAGTAAGTTACCGTACCTATCAACAATATCGCGTCTGAGCATGTTGTTTTTGCTAAGAAACTTATTAACTTCAATGAAATCGGTACTTGCTATAAAAATTAGCCTTATAGCCACAATGGAAAAAAACAGTAAAAAACCTGTAATTACCAAAATTAACCTGATTTTTATTGCATTCTCTGAAGTGTCCCAGATAAATATTTGTCTTGCTAAATTTTTATTGAACTTAATTCTATTATTTAATGTTTCCGGAAGCTTCTTCTTCGTTGTAAGAAGTTTTTTGGTTCTTTTTGAAAAATAATGCCTTAATTTTAATACTGATATTCTTGTATATAGGATTCCAAATAGTAAAAGCCTAAGGACCTTGATTACTTTTCTTTTAAGACTTAAACCGATAGAAGATTTTTGACCATTCATAATGTAGGCAGTATTACCTTATACAATAATAATTTTGCTAAAAAGCCTGATTTTCCTGATTGTTGTTTCACTAAGGTATAGCATCTTGATTCCATATATTTAACTTTAATTTTTGGAAAAAACTATAAATACCCGATTTATGGAAGAAATAGAATTGATATACACCGCACCCAAAAAACTTCAATTACAATATCATATAGAGGCAATAAAGAAAAGCCCCTGTAAATTTTACAGAGGCTTTTAATGTATTTATTTAAAATACTTTAACAAATGTATGGTTTAAAAGGATATTAGAAGTTAACTCTAACCCTTAAATTAGCTTGATGCGCTACATATTTTTTAGCCATGTGAGCATCATAACCTAAACCATATTCCATCTTGTTATAAGACGTATTTAAGCTCATACCGGCATTAAATAAGGTCTTAACTGGCTTTCCACCTTTACCGTTGAGGTAACCAGGAACTCCTGCTAACCTAATATCTGATTTTTGTTTTTTACCTATTAGATCCTGGTTTACGAATCCATGCATCTCAGGAAGGATGGTTAATCCATTTAACGTATAGTCAGACCCGTAGATCCTCGCTCCTGCTACTAATTCTAGTCTATTTAGCTCTTTTCTAGAAACTGTCAAGTTTTGATTAACTGTACCAGTTTCTGTATATCCAGCATTATTAACTTTAGTTACCCTAACCCCTACCATTGGAGTAAACGATGCTTGCTTCAGATAAGTATTATAGCCCAGCATTAATTCTCCTGAAAATGACATAGATCTGTAGTTACCAGAAGCAAGCTCAGTAGTTGTATCCCCTGTCCTTCTTGTTTCCTTAGTTTTTACTTTATTAGTACCGACTGTTACAATACCGTGTGTATACCAATTATCTGTGAGCTGCTGCAATCCGTATATAGAAAGCATAACAGAGTCAACCTTTGTTTTATCACCAGATTTGAAATCTTTATGCTTAACATGGGTATTTAGATATGAAAGGGCAAGACCAATAACCATATCCTCATTAGCCTTGGTATCAAAACCTAAGCTTGCTCCGCCCACTGAAGCCTTGTAACCTGCTGCTCCTTATACTGGTTTTTTGCTTTACCTTAAGCATAGAAGGGTTAGTCCATAAACCGTACGCAGTGGGATAATCACCGGCAGATAAACCGCTATTTCCGGCTGAAGCTAGTTCTGCTTTATGGTCAAGAACCTGAGGCCTACCGCCTATCCGATTTGCTATTATATTAGAACTAACATCTCTTGTTAAATCTGCAAGGATAGGTGTTTCAGTCGGAGTTAAGCGTTTAATTGTATCTTCCCATGCCGCATCGTTCATACCCGCTGCCGCTTGGTTTATACCGGCCTTTGCTAGTACTGACTGATTATATATATCATCGGAATCAAGAGCAGCGTAAGTGTTAACTGCAGTAGTGATCACGGCTAAAGTAGAAACTGTTGTTAACAGATTTTTTAACAATTTTGATTTTTTTGCCATAGTTTTTCCCTTTTTTATTTACGGTTAATAAATATCTACTTAAAACAAATCGCAATCATCCCTTGACATTCAATAGATAATAGTTTATACTTAGGTTTATAATAAGGTAAAGAATTATGAACTTTTTTGAATTTAACAAACAGTTTCCTACTGAACTTGATTGTATAAAGTACTTTATCACAATTAGGTATAATAATAAACCCGTTTGCAGACATTGCGGGAGCGACAGATTAACACACAGAAGAGATACACCTAAAAATTTTCAATGTATCTTCTGTAATAAAGGTTTCTCAATCTTCAAAGGGACAATATTTGAGAAGTCTGACACTGATTTACGTAAATGGTTTTATGCTATTCACTTGTTTTTAAATAGTAAAAAAGGTATATCAGGCTACCAACTAAAAAGAGAAATAGGCGTTACTTATAAAACGGCTTGGCGTATGCTTAAGCAAATCAGGCTTGCTATGGGTAATATTGAAAACCAGCAATTTTTTGGTACTTTAATTGAAGTGGATGAGACCTATGTAGGCGGTAGACCTAGGAAGAAAAACAATAGAGATGATGATAACGATAACTTACCACCAGTAAATAAAAGGGGGCGTGGTACTAAAAAGAACGTTGTTGTTGGTTGTATTGATAAGATAAATAAGTCTGTATTTGCTAAAGTTATGATTAAAAACAACGATGGCAAGAAATTAACAGGTAAGCAGCTATTAGATGTATTGAATCAAGTTATAACCCAAGATAGCGTCATTATTAGCGATGAGTTCAAAGGATATAATATCCTCGGTAAGAAAACAAGCCATATCCATTTAAGAGTAGACCATACGAAAGAATATGTAGCCAGCGGTAACATTCACACCAACAATATGGAGAACTTTTGGGGAACTCTAAAGCGTGGAATACTCGGCATATATCACCACGTATCAGCTAAGCATCTTCAAAAGTATGTTGATGAGTTTGCTTTTAGATATAATACTAGAGAAAATGGTTGTGTATTTAATTTGATTTTACAACAGGCGGTTTTCTAACGAATTGAATAGAGAGACTTCCATTTTCTAAACGATTTAAAATACCTTCTATATGTACTTTATGATAAACTTCATATTTTTCATTATTTAAAATACCGTATTTTAAAGCAATAGTTGCTGTAATTTTTAAAGATTTAGCTATGTTTATATCTTTTACTTTAATTATCCCTGTCGCTGCATTAGAAAGGTAATAAGGTGGAAGTAAAACTGATGATTTATTTATTACATCTATTTCATCTTTTTGATGTGTCTGACCATTAACAATTATAACTGTCTTTTCTTGGTCTAAAAAACAACTAATCACCTGAGTAGAACAGTTATAAACTGACATAGCAATTCGAATGTTGTGTATATTATTATCTGGAAATTCTAATCTAGGTTCTGGAATTATCAATAATTTATCCTTAATACTATAATTTTGCTTACATTTATGTACTAAATAAACGAGAGGTAGAGATAAAAATATAGCACCTAAAAACTGTTGCGTTAACATATAGTACCCCAAACTACTGCAAATAAAAGCAAAAGAAGGTAATGCTTTACTGTCCAGCCAATCTTTGATATAATCACTGACAATAGTATTAGAAACTTGTTTAAAAAATTCCAACATAATAAATTATTATAAAACTGACCAAATATATCAGTAATATACAATCTATTATTGAATGTCAAGGGATGATTGCGAAACAAATTAATTAGTGACTACCAAAATTATGGATTAGCCACTTAGGTCTATTACGAGCCTTCTCCATAAGATGATGCCCCAAACGTCAATTACGAGCTGAGTATAAAAGCTCAGATGCACAATGAGCAATGATTACGTTTATTATAAATAAGACAAATTTTTTTAATATGTAAATTTACCACAGTTTTATACCGGGAATTATTTCACTTTGCCTTAATTACCGAGACTCCGATTCCTATTAATATTAAAACTATAGTTATTAAAAGCGGAATCAATTTCGGTATCGGCACAAAATGCGCAACAAATATCTTAATGCCTATTAAGATCAAAATAATAGCAAGAGAATATTTAATGTATTTGAATCTCTCTACAATATCCTCCAAGCAAAAAAACAAAGCTCTAAGGCCTAAAATAGCAAAAATATTGGAGCTATATACTATAAAGCTATTTTGGGTAACTGCAAAAATAGCGGGTATACTATCAATGGCAAAGATCAGGTCCATTGATTCAATAGTAACCAATGCCATAAATAAGGGAGTAAAAAATAGTTTACCTTCCTTTCGAATAGTAAATTTATTACCGACTAATTCCGGATGAAGATTTAAATGACTGCTAAGCCATTCATAGATAAAAGTATCGTTTATTTTGGTAGCAGGCTTATCAAGCATGTATAGAGTCTTAATACCGGTAACGATAAGAACCGCAGCTAAAATAAATAATATCCACGAAAATTGCTCAAGTAAAGCTGCTCCGGCATAAATCATTACAGCTCTTAAAATGATTACTCCTAATATTCCCCAAAATAAAACTCTATGCTGGTATTGTTGAGGAATTTTAAAAAATTTGAAAATCATTGATATCATAAAAATATTGTCAAGCGACATAGTTTTCTCGAGAAGAAATCCCGTATAATATTCACTTGCGCTTCCTAAGCCAAATTCATTAAAAACAAACAAACCAAATAAGCACGATATAGCTATATAAAAAAAACTAAGATACATGCTTTTTTTGAGGGTAATTACTTCATCTTTTCTATTGAATACTCCTAAATCGAAGATCAAGAGAGCAACTACTACGCAAGCAAAAACACTCCAAGCAAAATTTTGTATACCCATATAGAATATGCCATTTAAATTACGATAATAGGCAATCGTATAACCTAATTTCTTAAATCGCAAAAATAATCTAAGGTATAACCAATTCTTAAATTAAATACAGGCGTTAACTGTGCTTTTAACACTAAATACAATCAAATTAAATATATAATATGAGCTAATCAGCTAAATCATCATTTGCATATTATTTGTTCTAGTTATAGAATGGTCTTAGGTATTTTACAGGTGGATTTCGGTAATGTCAGGTCAAATTTTGGAACTTATAATTTTTGCAGCTATTGCTTTTTTTATAATAAATAAGCTCATATCTACTTTAGGAAAAACCTCAGGTGACGATCCAGCTAAAAACAACAGCTTTTTTGGTGAGAATATAGGTAGTAAACTAAAAGACGTAACATATAGTGCTAGTACTGCAAGCATATTAAAGCCAAAATTCTTAAAAGCAAGTAAACCAAATTTAAAAGGTGTTGTTTTAGAAGAGAATAAAGAAGCGGTTGAGAAAGGGCTGCAAGAAGTGTTAGATAAAGTTCCTGCTTTTGATATTCAGCGTTTTATTAGTGGAGCAAAATTGGCTTTTCAAATGATCGTTGAATCTGCTTTGCAAAATGATGAGAAACAATTAGAAGAACTAGTAGATAAAAGGTATATTGACAGTTTTAAAACAATAGCTTCAAACTACGGTAATTTTAATTCAACTGACAATAAGCTTGAGGCTTACATATCTGACATATACTTATTTGGTAATAACATTTTCATAAAGGTGTTATTTACCGGTAATAATATTACTGATAAAATTAAGAACTTACAGGAAGAATGGACTTTTTCTAAAAGCACTTTAAGTAGTGACCCTACCTGGTATTTAACCAATATCGATAGGCCGCAGTAGTAAGCGGCGTCTTACAGAATAGTCTATTATCAATTTCCGTTAACAAGAAGTTTTAAGATTCTTGAATTGTGAGTTAATTAAAGCGTCAGTCACCACGAAAAAATAATAGTTTCTCCTTATGACTTGGTATCTCGGGATTTTAAGAGCTTATCCATATTACAAAATTGAGGTAAGAGGCAAATAGTAACCATAATAGATAAGCTATCATGACATATGCTATAATAGAATGATTAGCCCAGCTTTTAATTATTATATATACGGTGATTGCAGCAATCATCAGGATATCTACCAAAGCTATGCCAGTTAAGTGCCATCCAAAAAAAATCGGAGTCCACAGCCAGTTCAGTACTAACTGTATTATAAAAAATACCAATATGTGATTTACTTTTTGTTCTTCTCTATTTTGCCATAAAAAATGACCTACTAAGGCAAGCAAAGTATATAATATGCTCCATACTATCGGGAAAACAACATTCGGAGGGGTTAGCGATGACTTTATAATAGTGTGATACCAATCCATATTTGAACTGGTAATACTTCCAAGACCAAATCCTATAAGTTGGAACACTAAAATCCAGACAAGAGCATAAAAAGGCTTATTGGATATAGACATTATAAATAGGTTTCTAATTCTGTTTTATTTTTTATGAGAAAGTTATTTTTTACAAACGAATAAATTATTTGAGGAGCGTATCTGTAAAAACTTGTTGCATTAAATCATTTGTATCTATATAAAGAATCTTGCTGACGCAATCTACTACTAAATAAATATATTTAACTCTGTGGCTATATGCGCAGTAAGTTGTGGCCCCTTCGTCTAGCGGTTAGGACGTTACCCTTTCACGGTGAAAACACGGGTTCGATTCCCGTAGGGGTCACCATGTACATTCCCCAATTTTATAGCATTGGTCTTGTATACCTTAAGTATGTTAATCTCTTAAAATTATTCTAAAAAGAGGCTGATATT
Organism: Candidatus Megaera polyxenophila; assembly: GCA_037101405.1. NCBI lineage: Bacteria > Pseudomonadati > Pseudomonadota > Alphaproteobacteria > Rickettsiales > Rickettsiaceae > Candidatus Megaera > Candidatus Megaera polyxenophila. The sequence continues at coordinate 860,407 of AP017964.1, forward strand.
TTTGTAGATAAAACAAGGAATATTAGTTATTATCGCAAGAAAGATAAAAGTGTAGTTCTAATTTAGGTAAAGTTTATGAGCATTGGTGCTGGTCAATTGCTAATTATTTTGGTGATTATTCTAGTGTTATTTGGGGCGGGAAAATTACCTCAGGTAATGTCTGATTTAAGTAAAGGGCTTAAGTCTTTTCGAGAAGGAATGAAAGACAGTAAAGACGAAAATAATGATAAGTAATATTTGATAATTGAGTTTATGGAAAATAAGAAGTTTATTTTACCTTTGTTTGGTATATTGGTTTTTTCTCTTATATCGTGTAAAAGTAAATTGAAAGATGAAGAAATAATTCCTCCGCAGGAAAGCTATGATGCCGGTGTAGTCCAACTTGAAAAAGGTGAATATAAAAAGGCAGCAGAACATTTTGAAAAGGTGTTTTTTCAGCACCCTGGAAATGCACTAACTCCTCAAGCAGAATTAATGCAAGCTTACTCTTTGTATGTTGCCGGTGAGTACGACGAAGCAATTGATGTACTTGACATATTCATAAAACTACACCCAAGGCATGAAAATATAGCTTACGCTTATTATTTGAAAGCTCTCTCTAATTACGTTCAGATTTCAAGCGTTTTATTGGATCAGTCTAGGACCAGATATGCAAAGGAAAGTTTAGAGGAACTAATTAGGCGCTTCCCTGGCACAAAGTATGCTATTGATGCTGCTCTTAAAATAGATTTAGTAAACGACCACTTAGCAGGTAAGGAAATGTCGGTGGGAAGATATTACTTGAAAAGAAAAAACCCAATAGCAGCTATTAAGAGATTCCAAAATGTTATTGAGGAATACCAAACTACTTCGCATGCAGAAGAAGCATTATATAGGCTAGTTGAGAGTAATGCAATGCTAGGTTTAAAAGACGAAGCAGAAAAATATGCTGCCGTGCTTAGTCATAATTATCCGAGCGGAAGCTGGCTTCATAATGCGCGTAATTTATTAAAATAATGCTACCGTATGCTGCAAAACCTATCAATTCAGGATTTTCTACTAATTGAGAAATTAGACCTGGATTTTGAAGATGGGTTTTGCGTTCTTACCGGCCAAACCGGCGCTGGTAAGTCCATATTACTTGACGCTATTCTATTTGCTTTAGGTTCTAAGGCCAGTGGAGAAGTTGTGCGTGCTAATCAAGAAAAAGCTGTAGTTGTTCTTACTTTTGCTAGGGTAGAGCAAGCTGCTGAGTATTTATCCGAGTATGATATCAATCTAGATCCAGATGATGATATAATAATAAAGAGAATTCAGTACGCTAACGGCCGTAGAAAGTTTCTTCTTAATGATAATTTAGTAACTCAAAGGTTAGCCTCTGATTTATTTGATTACCTTTTAGAAATTCATGGTCAACATAATCATACTTTACTTCTTAAAAACTCTTCCCACTTGGAAATACTTGATCAATCTGCTGGTAATATTCAATTAAAAAAAGAAGTAATGGGTCTATATAAACTATGGCAAGAATTACATTCTGAATTATTAACAGCTGCCGCAGAGAAGGAAGCAATTATTAAAGAAATAGATTATCTATCTCATATGTGCCATGAGCTAAGAGCTCTTGATATTAAAGACGGGGAAGAAGAAGAGTTAACTGAAATTAAAAAGCGTCTACAAACCAGAGAGAAAGAGATCAAGTTGATAGAATCTATTTTAAATGATGTAGAAGCAAGTAATATAGAACAAATTATAGCTAAAGCTCAAAGAAATATAAGTAAATCAGACAATGTTGAAATATATAGTAACGTAAATATCTCCCTGGAAGAAATATATAATAAAGTAGAAGAGGCGAAATCAGCTTTAAATAATATTTTACACAGTTTTGATTTATCAGAGCATTCGCTGCCAGAAATAGAAGACAGAATATATGCAATTAGATCTATCGCTAGAAAACATGGATGTGCAGTAAGTGAATTAGGCAACTTTATGCAACAGAGCAGCCAAAGACTTATAGCACTTGAGCAGAAGATTAAAAATAGCGCAGAGCTAAACGATAAAGTGCTCACTGTTAAACAAGAGTATTTGCATAAAGCACAATTACTATCTGAAAATAGGCGAATAGCTGCCCGAAAGCTTGAGAAAAAAACTACGGACGAACTATCGATGCTTGATATGAAAAAAGCACTATTTGCTATTGAAATTAATTCAGAAGAAAAGAATGCGGGAATTAACGGCATAGATGAAGTAAGATTTCTTGCTTCAACCAACCCGGGCATGCCAAAAGCTCCCATTGATAAAATAGCTTCTGGGGGTGAATTGTCAAGATTCATGCTTGCATTTAGAACTGCATTATTTGATAAAACTACCAAGAAAACTATTATTTTTGATGAGGTGGATGTCGGAGTTAGCGGTAGTGTTGCTGATTCTGTAGGAGAGAGACTAAAAACTTTAAGCATGGTTGCACAAGTTATAGTAATTACCCATCAGCCGCAAGTTGCTGGTAAAGCCAATCAGCATATTTTAGTGGAAAAAACTCAAACGATCGCAAATACTTCAGTGACTGCTCGCTCTCTGGATCTGGAAGAAAGGCCACGTGAACTAGCTAGAATGATTTCCGGTAAGGAAATAACTACCAATTCACTTGCTGCTGCGAAAGAACTAATGTAAAGCGAATTAAAAAACTGTGTACAGATAACCGGAGGTGCTGTAGTTTTAACTATTATAGTTTTTGCCTAACAAATTCTATTTCCTCATTTAACTAAGATTTATTTAGAGTTCTCTAATAAAGATTGAATTTCATTTTCTATTTTATTCTGCATCTCCGTTAGTAAATTTTGAGCCAAGTCGGCATTTTGGCTTTCAACCATTAACCTTATTATTGGTTCTGTCCCAGATTGGCGTATTACAACTCTTACGCTTTTGGCGTAACGCTCTTGGTAGAACTTGCTAATTTCCTCGATTTTTTCGCCTCGTAAGGTTGTAAATTTGTGGTAATATTTATGGTCGTAGCGAATATTACGAGTAAATTGTGGTACTGGTACAAATTTATTGAGTACCTTACTTATAGGATTTTGTGCTTGCCTATACATAGCAAGAACTCCAAGAGCAGCCTTAATTCCATCTCCTGTTGCTTGGTTTGATCCGATGATAATATGCCCGGATTGCTCTCCACCTAGATTGCAGCCTAATTCACCCATTTTTTCTACTACATATTTATCCCCCACACTTGTCCGTATAAGGTCTATTCCAATTGTTTTCAAATATAGCTCTAATCCCATATTAGACATGATGGTAGTAGTTACTAAGTTATTTCGTAATAAGTTGTTTTCTAGTAAATATTGTGCTAAAGAAGCAATTATTTGATCTCCATCTATTACTTGTCCATTTTCATCTACTACTACAACTCTATCGGCATCCCCATCTAATGCGATTCCGAGATCCGCTTTATGTTCTAATACTTTCTGGGTTAGCAATTGCGAATCCATAACCCCGCACTTATCATTAATATTAAAACCTGTAGGGCTTATCTCGCATGCAATAACCTCTGCTCCCAACTCATGAAACACTTTAGGTGCAATATCGTAAGCTGCTCCATTAGCACAATCGACCACTAATTTTATTCCATCTAATTTTAGATTAGGCGGGAATGAGTATTTTACATGTTCAATATAACGTCCACGTGCATCTCCTAGTTTTAGAGCTTTTCCTAAGTCATGATATTCTGCTACATATCCTGATAATTCAGTATGCATTAATTGTTCAATTTTTCTTTCTAACTCGGAAGAAATTTTATGGCCTGAAGATTGAAAAAATTTAACACCATTATCGTAATAAGGATTATGCGAAGCTGAAATCATCATACCAAGGTCTGCTCGCAAGCTTCTTACCAACATTGATATTGCAGGTGTGGGCATTGGCCCTATTAATACTACATTCACACCCATTGAAATAAACCCCGAAGTTAATGCGGATTCTAGCATATAACCGGATAATCTTGTATCTTTCCCTATCACTATAGTTGCTTTCTTTCCAAGAAAATCACAAGCTATAGAGGTTGCTCTTGCCAATTTTATCATAATTTCTGGAGTGATAACGCCGGTATTACTTCTCCCTCTTATTCCATCTGTACCAAAATACTTTTTTAGCATGATTATTTCCTTTGCTTTTCGTATAAATTTTGTGTAAACTGCAGCATTTTACACCATTTATAATAAAGAGTATATCTGTTTTCATGGATCATAAGGTTTTTTTCATAGATTCGGAATATAGTACCCATGTGGTAGCAGCTAAAATGATAAAGCAATTTGCTCGAGATACCATTAGCTGTGGTAAACTAAAAACGTCTTTACCTCATGATAGTGTGCTGCTTGTTAAAACTAATCTTATAGGCCTTACTGACCAAACTATTGAATCATTGGTTGAAAAGAAGAAAAACCATAAGGTGCTAATTGGCTTATTGGATTCTGAACCTTGCATAGCTCTGGTTAATGTTAATTTATTAAACGATTTTTCGCCCGATATTAACTTATTTTATGATAATATTAATCCAGAATGGTTGTGTTGTAATCTAGATTCATTTGAGCTTAAGCTATTAAATAGTAATTCCAAAGTGGTTGCTTTTGCTCAAGAAATACAAAATAGGTTGCGAAAAGATGCAATTGACAGGGGAGTATATTTACAAGATCCAGATACCACATATTTATCATATGATACTACTTTTGGAAAGGATGTATTAGTCGAACCTAACGTCTATTTTGGCCATAAGGTTAGAATAGATAGTAATGTTCATATTAGAGCTTTTTCTTATTTAGAAGGCGTGGAAATAGAGAAAGAATCTAAAATAGGGCCATTTGTGAGGATAAGAGGTGAGACCAGGATAGGAAGTAATGTAAAAATAGGAAATTTTGTTGAAATAAAAAATTCTACCTTCGGTATCGGTACAAAAGCATCTCATTTATCCTATATAGGAGATGCCACAATTGGCAGTAATGTAAACATAGGTGCTGGGGTGGTTACTTGTAATTATGACGGCTTAAAAAAGTACAAGACAGTAATTAAAGATAATAGTTTTATTGGCTCTAACAGTTCTTTAATCTCACCTCTTACAATTGGATGTAATTCACTTATAGGGGCTAGTTCCTTTATCAATAAAGATGTTCCGGACTACACTTTTGCTATTGGTCGTAGTCACCAACTTATGAAACCTAATAGGAGAAAATAAATATGTGTGGTATCATAGCTGGCGTTACTAATAATAATATATTACCTGCGTTAGTAAATGGTCTTGAGAAATTGGAATATAGGGGCTACGATAGTGCCGGGCTTGCTGTAATCCAAAATAATCAAATACATTTAGTTAAGACCGTAGGCAAAGTCGTAGAGCTAAAAAAACTTTTACCTCAGAAAAAATTAGACAGTAATATAGGAATTGGTCATACAAGGTGGGCAACACATGGTGTGCCAAGTGTAGTCAACGCTCATCCACATACAACTGATCGGATAGCATTAGTCCATAATGGAATTATTGAGAATTATAAAGAGCTAAAGCACGAGTTACAAGGTTTAGGATATGGATTTAAATCTGAAACTGATACGGAGGTTGTGGCTAATCTACTTGATTACTATTTTTCATTGAATAATAACCATATAGAAGCCTCTAAGCAGACTATTGCAAGATTGGAAGGGTCATTTTCTTTAGTATTTATGTTTCATGATGCTGAGCTGTTATTTGCAACTTGTAAAAAAACTCCTTTAATTCTAGGCTTAGCAAAAGATGCTACTTACATTGCTTCAGATATAGTAGCTTTTGGCAGTAATGTAGGTGAGGTAGTGTATTTTGAGGATGAGGATGCAGTTTTAATTAGTCTAAATTCATATCAGATTTTTGATAAAAATGGTAATCCAGTTAAGCGTACTGTTAAAAAATCTTCATTAGTAGAAGAAGTATCTAAAAAAGATTTTCCGCATTTCATGCTTAAAGAAATATACGAACAGCCAATAGCACTTGAGAGGGCTATCGATAAATATTTAAGAACAGATGAATTAAGTAAAATAAAGATAGATTGGCAAAATATTCAGCATATAAAAATTTTAGCTTGCGGTACTGCTTATTATTCAGGGTTAGTTGCTAAATACTGGTTAGAAGAATTAACTAACATTGCAGTGGATTTGGAAATTGCATCTGAGTTTAGATATCGTACTGTTGCTAGGAAAAAAAACGAAGTTACAATTGTAATTTCTCAATCAGGGGAAACTTTAGATACACTAGAGGCTTTAAAGCAAGCAAAAGCTAACGGTCAACCTATTATTTCAATTGTAAATACAGAAAATAGTTCAATTGGCCGAGCATCTGATTATGTATTACCAATAATGGTTGGTCCTGAAATAGGTGTTGCTTCTACTAAAGCATTTTTGGGACAATTAATGGTTATTGCTGCCTTAGGATTAAATATAGGTCTGAAGAACCAAAATATTTCTAATAATAAGGTTGAAGAGCTAAAAATTTTATTGTCAACAGTACCTAGTATGATTACAAAAATTTTGTTACAAAGTGACAAAATAAGAACTGCTGCTATGCAAATTAAAGATTTTCCGAGTGTGTTATTCATTGGAAGGGGCAATTTATATCCTATCGCCCTTGAAGGATCGCTGAAATTAAAAGAATTATCATATATACATGCTGAAGGTTATGCTGGGGGTGAACTAAAACATGGTCCTATTTCTTTAATTGACAGTAACATGCCAATAGTTGCGCTAATGCCAAATGGCAGTTTATTTGAAAAAATGTTTTCAAATTTACAGGAGTTAGGTGCTAGAGGAGGTAAATTGTTAACTATTGTCGGTTCAAGTAATGTAGGAAAGGTAATAGATTCATCATATTGGACTCTAGAAATACCTGATTGTGAAGAATTTATTGCTCCAATGATTTATTCTATACCTATGCAGCTACTTGCATATTATACTGCTGATTTAAAAGGAAATGACATAGATCAACCACGTAATTTGGCTAAAAGCGTTACTGTAGAATAGGTGGATTTTTAGTGATGGCAGCTTTAAGATTATAGGAAACAACTGTTGGTAAAAGTTCAAAAAACCTTTTTGACAAACCTCAACTTGGGTTCAGAGGAGTTATATCTTCTGGAATATAATCTAGAAATCCCTATTAATTGCTTTCTCTATGATTTGAGATTTATTATTACATCCTAATAGAAAGGCCAATTATATAGAGAATTTAGTAAGCCAAGTAAATTAATATGAAAAAAATGACATAAAAGAGATAGAAATTAGAGGAGTAAACAATAAAATAGATACAGTTTAAGGCATGACCAATAAATTCGAATTCTGTAAAAAATATAAGACATAACCCTCTCTTTGCAATCTGATAAAATAATAAATAATGTAAAATATTTTGGTATTGCGGGACTAAAATTGCCTCCAGAGGGCATAATCAATCGGAATCTCTTTCGGTGTTTTTAGATCATAAAGTAAAAATGCAACTGGAAGTATAACCAGTAAATATTAATGTAAAATAAAATCCAATTTATTACCTATCATTATATCAATATTTGCATTAGGGGGAACATCTCCCAATTCCGTGTTAATAATAACATTTTGTGACGGAGAAAGTTTGATATTATTATGGTTCTCAATTCTAGAATTGATTAACCTGTTATTTTTATCAAATACTCTAATTCTAATTAAAGGGATTTTTATGCTTTTATTAGATAAATTGGTTACTTTATAATTAATTGTTGTTTTACCAAGCTCTTGTTGATTATAGATATCGCTAATAGTTAAATCTTTATTATTTAAAATAGACGGAATGACAAAACTACCCTGAAATAGAATTGCAACCATAAAAATAATCATACTTACTAATAATATTGGCAAACCGTATAATAAATGTGCTGGAACTTTTATCGGTAATAGCACTGGTAAATTTATTCCATTACCAAGAGGAGGAGTTTTTGTAGACAATGATTCTACCTTTGGTTCAATCCTTACTTGCCTAAAAGGTTTTTGATGCCAAATGTTGAAACATTTTGAACATTTTACTTTTCTACCATTTTTCCCTATTTCGTCAGCAGTTACGGCAAATCTGGTATAACATTCCGGACATGTAATATACATAGCTTTATTATTTTTCAAAAATTTATTTCCTTATTTCTAAAAACAATTTACCTAAACAAAAAATAAAGTTATTTGTTACTTGGTTTCACTTTTATTTAGGGTCAATGATGCAAGATTATATTAGAGCAACAGAAGAACTTTGGCAAATAAGAGATTCGTTAAATGCTAGAAATGATGAATACCTAAATGCAAAAAAAATTATTGACGAAATAATTTTTCTGCTGGGCGAGGGAAAGATCGTTGTCTGTGAAAAAAATAAAGATCAATGGTACGTTAACGAATGGGTAAAAAAAGCCATTTTACTAAATTTCAAAGTTTCTGAAATGAAACTTTATGATGGTAATTGTATGAAATGGTACGATAAAGTTGACCCGCAGTTTTTAAATTTTTCTCAAGATTCCTTTGAGAAAAAGGGATGCCGAATCGTCCCCGGCGCATTCATCCGCCAAGGGGCTTATATAGGTAAAAATGCTGTGGTGATGCCTTCTTTTATAAATATTGGTGCTCATGTTGGGAGTAGTACAATGGTAGATAGCTGGGCTACTATTGGTTCGTGTGCCTATATCGGCAATAATTGCCATATTTCTAGCGGATCTGGAATTGGGGGAGTATTAGAACCCCTACAAGCAAAACCGGTAATCATTGAAGATAATTGCTTTGTTGGAGCTGGTTCACAGATTGTAGAAGGAATAATTGTAGAAGAAGGGGCAGTGATTAGCACTGGGGTGTTTATTGGCGCGTCAACAAAAATTGTTGATCGTAATAACGGTGATATTATTTATGGTAGAATTCCTGCCTATTCAGTAGTAGTACCTGGGGTACTTCCATCTTCCAAAAAGGACTTGCCAGGAGTTTACTGCGCAGTTATTGTAAAACAGGTTGATAAAAAGACTAGGGAAAAAACAAGTCTTAACGAGTTACTTAGAGATTAATTATATGGCTATAGAACAGGTTTTAGAAACTCTTGCTAAATTAGTTAGCTTTAGATCGGTTACCCCTTATAGTAGTGGGTCACTAGAATATATTGCTAAATTATTAACTAATGCTGGCTTTTCTTGTGATATTCAAGTTTTTGGAGAAAAAGAAGAAGAAAAAACTACAAATCTATATGCAAGATATGGAAATGGTAGCCCTAATATATGTTTTGCCGGTCATATAGATGTTGTCCCTCCCCTGAATGAAAACTTATGGGATTATAACCCTTTCGAGTTAAAAGTTATAGGAGAAAAAGTATATGGCCGCGGCACGGTTGATATGAAAGGTGCAATTGCTTGTGGTATAGTGTCAGCTTTAAATTATTTAAAAATTTATCCAAGTCCAAGTGGTTCTATTAGTTTTTTGTTAACTAGCGATGAAGAAGGTTGTGCAAAATTCGGTACAAAACCGATGCTTGAATATCTTGCTAAAAAAGGAGAAAAAATTGATTTTTCGATCTTAGGAGAACCAACAGCTAGAGCACATTTCGGAGATACTATAGCTATAGGCCGTCGTGGCAGTGTTAATTTTGTACTAAAGATTATAGGCAAACAGGGGCATGTAGCATATCCGCATACTGCAATTAATCCAATTACTAGCGCAGTAAAAATTGCTACAGATTTAATGAATATAGATTTTGATAATGGGTCGGAGTTTTTTGAGAAAACAAATCTGGAAGTTACTTCATTTGATGTAGGGAATAATGTAGTTAATATTATTCCAGAGCAAGCTACCCTTAAATTCAATGTTCGGTTTAATGATTTCCACAGTGCTAAGTCCATATTTGGAATCGTATTGGAGGTAATATCAAAACACGAAGTAATATTTGATTTGCAATATGAATCATCAGCTGAGTCTTTTGTACAGAAATACTCCGAAAAAATGAAAAAATTTACTGCTATAGTGCAAAACCAATCTCAGATTCCACCAAAAATAGATACTAATGGAGGCACTTCTGATGCTCGTTTTATTCATAAATATTCAGAAATTGTGGAGTTTGGACTAAGCTTTGATCAAGCTCATAAAATTAACGAACACACCCAAATTAGTGATTTACAAAGTTTGTATAACGTGTATTATAATTCCTTAGTTGAATTCTTACAAAAATAGCTAGATTTTTACAGCTAACCCGAATTCATAATGCGGATGTGGCGGAACTGGTAGACGCGCTAGATTTAGGTTCTAGTACCGCAAGGTGTGGGGGTTCAAGTCCCTCCATCCGTACCAAGTTTAAAATTTTTATATCAATTTTTCACTAAATCTTTAGGCTTAAGTATGAATATTACCGAAATAAAAAATGATAAAACTGATTTTCACGTTAAAGTAACTATTCCATCCAAAGAGATCAGTTCTGAAATTGAAAAAGAGCTAGCTAAATTGGCTAAAGATGCAAAAATTGATGGTTTTCGTGTAGGTAAAGTACCTACTTCTTTTCTTGAGAAAAAATATGGTGCTTCTCTTAGAGCAGAAGCTGTAAAAAACAAGATAGTTAAGGCAATAGGTGATATCACAAAAGATAAGAATTTACGTGTACTTATGGATCCAGAAGTTGAGGATATAATAGATGAGGAAAATAAAGATCTGGAATTTACTTTGAAATATCAGTTGTTTCCAGAAATTACTATGCCTGATTTTAAAAGTATTTCTATTGAAAAACCAATTTTAGAATTGAAAGATAAAGACATAGATGAACAAATTGAGAAACTAGTTAGTACTTCGAAAGAATATAACAAAGTAAGTACATCCAAAGCCAAAAAGGGAGATCAGGTAACTATCGATGCAGTTGGATATGTAGATGGTAAAGCCTTTGCTGGCGGGAAATTAGACTCGCATAAACTTGTCCTTGGTAGTGGAGTTTTTATTCCGGGTTTTGAAGACCAGTTAATTGGAGCTAAAACCGGTGATGATGTGTCTGTCAAAGTCGATTTTCCTAAGGATTACCATGAAAAAACCCTTGCTGGTAAACCTTCGGAATTTAAAGTTAAAATTTTAGAAATCCATAGTGAAAGCGAGGTCAAGCTTGACGATGAATTTGCTAAAAAGTTTAATTTCGAAAAACTCGAAAAATTAAAAGAACAAATTGCAAAAAATATGCAGGAAGTTTATGAAGAACCAATAAAAACCATGATGAAAATGGCTCTTTTCGATAAACTGGAAAATATGCTGGAATTTGACGTACCAAAAACTTTACTTGATAGAGAAATTAGTATTTTAGAAAAACAAGCTGCCGAAGCAGAAGATAAAGAATTAGAAGAAAAGTCCTCTAAAAATAAGGAAGCTTATTTTACAAAATTGGCTTTGCGGAGGGTTAAACTTGGGTTAATGCTTGCGGAATATGTCAAGATTCATAAGTTAGAAATTGATAAAACGGACATTCAAAAAGCAATTATGGAGCAAGCAAAAAACTTTCCGGGTAGAGAAAATGAAATTATTGATTTTTACTTGAAGCATCCTAAGGCTTTAGAATCCTTAAAAGGGCCGGTTTTGGAAGATAAAGCGGTAAAAACTATTTTTGAAAAAGAAGTAAAATTACTTGAAAAATCTTATAGCAAGGACAAGCTGGAAAAACTCCTCGCAAAAAATGCTAATGATCATTTACCTGAATCTAGTCATGATGATCATCTACATAGGCCCTCACATGAACATATCCATGATGAAAATTGTAATCATGATTATGATCACGATGGTTATGTTAAAGCTCATAAACATGAGCATATTAACAACCCTGAAAATTTCCACGATCACAGTCGTGAGCATAATGATAAAAGAGATCAGAAAAAAGCTAAGGCAAAAAAATAGCACTTTAACAAAGTTTATTGTAATTTAAATCTTAGAGTTCTTAAGCCTGTTTTTCCTTTTCCTGGAAATGAATTTTTGGGCTCTATCGTGTATTTAAGAATATCTTCCTTCCCTTGTGGAAAAACTATGAGTTGTAAAGGCTCTAAAAATCAAGTAATTATGTTGATAGTACGCGTTATTATTTTCTCTATATCAATATAAATATATGTCATTGTTTGAATTATTAGTTGTATTCGTAGTTGCTTTTCTTGTGCTTAAACCTGAAGACGTGCCTCATATAGCGAAAAAAATCAAAGAATTTTATAATTTTTTTACTACAACTAAAGCTGAAATAACTTCATATTTGGACTTAAGTCAGAAATCAAGCATTAAGGTTGATGAGGATATAGACCAAATAAACTTTTATTTAGAAAAAATAGCGAATCTTGGTGGAAAATATGAAGGAGAATATTCATTAACTAAAATCAGGGATTATTACCAAAAATGGCAGCGTCAAGTTAATGCAAACAAAGAAGACAAAGGTTAAATTCAAGAATTTAACAGCATACAATATTTCAATGTATTTCTCTAACTACATATTTAACCGCTGGAAAGCTTAATTAATCTATAAATAATCAGGGAATAAAAAGGCGCAGCATTAAAAACCACTATTTTGGTAATTTGTTTCCAAGAAATAGCCTTAAAGTAGAGCTATATTACCCAAGAAAACCATCATAAAAATCCTTGAAACCTATATCAAAACTCATTTTTCAATAGTTTTGATATTTAATAGCTAGATTCATCAACGGTTTTTAATTGCTTTCGGCAGGGTAAAGCTGATTGTAGTACCCGTTCTTTTACTCTCGGCTTTGATTGTTCCGCCGTGTACTTCAATAACCTTTTTACACACCGCAAGGCCTACTCCTCTTCCACCGGCAAAACTTTCTGTCCTTGAACTAACCGTAAATTCTTCAAATACTTCGTCTAATTCACTTGGTGGAATCCCTATTCCCTCGTCACTAATGCTGAAAATTATCGTTTCATTATCATTATCCCGTTTGATGCTAATTGCAATAGTTCCGCTTTTGGCGTAATTGATACTATTGATAATTAAATTATCTATTGCCTGGCTTAGGTAGTATTTATCAATATTTAAGATGATCCCCTCTTCAATATCCAGCTGCCAGTTCCTTCTGCTGGTCTCTGGCCCTTCTTGCCAGTGAATAGTACTTTCTTCCTCATTCTCGTATAGCTTGCGGCAAAGAGTAACCCTATCCTCTACTAGCTGACTAAAGTCCGTTTCTACCAGTTTTAAGTCATAACTTGGTTTATTCAGTTTTGAGAGGCTTGATATATTCGAATCAAATACCTCAAGACGAAGCGAGCTATCTAGTATCGTTTTAGCTGCTACTTTTCGCTGCTCATCATTTAACTTATCATAATCCTGCACCAGTACCTGAGCCATGCTCGATATCCCCGTCATCGGAGCGTGATATTCATGCGTTATATTGCGAATAAACCGCCCTTTTAATGCTTCTGCTTCCCTGGTCTGCTCCTTGTACATATTTATCCTGCCACTTAGATGCTCGTTCTTTTCTTCAGTTAGCTCCTGATGCTCCTGTTTGGGTTTGAAGAACATTAATAACACCGCTCCGGCAAGTATTACCACATATATGGATACAAACTCAGGTGAACCGACTGTAAAATCAATCTCATTTATTCCAGCATAATATTTATATAGCTCTAAACCAAAGTAAAACCCTACTATGCTCATCCCTATCCCAAGCCGCCAACCGGTTAGAATCGTCGCTATTAATATATTCAGCACAAACAGGGCAAATTGTAACTGACCAAATTTATTGACCATCACGAAGAAAACAGCAAATACAATCAACATATAGAAAATTACTATGTGCCACGCTACCTGCACTATAATCTCATGCTTTATCCTCGGCGGCCAAATCGGATACATCGCTATTACCACCCCTGTAACCATCATGATCTGATAAACAACTACAATCACCTTGCTTTGATCGCCTACAAGCTCTAACCTGGTCGAATACATGGTGCTAAAACCATATATTATAAAATATATCCCAAGCCACATGTAATTAAGCTCATCCTTCGGCGCTTTCTCCTTGCAAAACTCAATAAAGCTAAAATCCTGAATATTTCTTACCAAAGCACAAACCATCCGGCTTTTTTCCTTCTTGCTCTTTTCCAAATAGCTATAGTCCTTAATCCCTACCCAGCCACCAGCCTGCTTAAATATATAATGAAAGCCAAAAAGAACTAGCATATTGACGAGCATGGCAAATATTATACAGTTTAATTTAATACCTAAAACTTCCCATGAAACTACTGTTATAAAACCTGCAGCCATGGCAATTAAAACTGATTTTTCGGTGGTCCGAAAACCAAAAACAGCTAATAATAACGGAATACCAACAATTGGTAGGTAAAAACTTGCAGCGCTCATTACCATGGCTAGTAAGTCATTCGTTGATAGGGCGAGGTAAATTGCAAAAAGCCCTAGCACAAAACTAAATAACCTCGATAAAACTAAATGACCTACCTTTATATTCAATACCTCTTTGATGTCATACCCAAATAAGACAGCTGAGCCATTAATAAAAGAATCCGCACTAGACATCGCCATTGCTGATACCCCTATTATTAACAAGCCTTTTATTAAGGGTAAATTAGTATAATTATCAATTAGATAACTGGTAACTTGGTTAGGTTCTAGATCCGGTTTAATGGTTAACACTAAAAAAGGAATCCAAGCTATAATTAGTTTTATTACTACTAATAAAATAGACGAAATCAGCCAGGCTTTTCTAGCTTGGCTTATGCTACTAGCCATAGAAATCCTTTGAAAATGGGTAGGGCCTATTGCAGGAAATAAAAAATAAAGTGCCAAAAGTATAAAATCTATTAGCTTATATCCTTGTAAGCTAGATAACCCTTCAAAATTGAAAAGGGGATTTTCTATTGCTTCCTCAACTGTAAAACCGAGCGATTTAAAATGATTCCAAATAATAACTGCTATTGTAGGAAGGACAAAACCGAAAGTAAAAAACTGTATTACATCAGTATAAGTTACAGCTCTGATACCACCAAAAGTGGAATATAATATTACTATCGTAGAAGCAAGAATAATTGCATAGGTACTAGGTATTCCTACAAAATAATTAAACAAAGTTCCAAATACTTTAAACTGAACCGCTATTCCTCCTACGTTCCAGATAATAGCAGAAATTGCCGTAATTAACCTTACATGCTTTCCATATAGAGTACCCATTACCTCTCCTACTGACAAAGCCCCCATGAATTCTCCCATTCTTGGGATTATAAAAATTCCGGTAATGAAAAACCCTAGTGACATGCAAGAACTAGCTATCACATAAGGAAGACCGTCAGAATGAGTTTTAGAAAGGGTTATGAAAAATCCGCTACCGGTTATAAAGGTTGCAACTATGGTAGAAACTAGTGCTGCGGTGGAAAAATTTCTGCCGCCTAAGGAATAGTCACTAATCGTTTTTACTTCTCGGCCGTAAGCAAGCCCCACAACAAGGTTGGTAACCAAAAACGCTATAAAAATAATCGCAATCATCCCTTGACATTCAATAGATAATAGTTTATACTTAGGTTTATAATAAGGTGAAGA
The DNA here is from genome assembly GCA_037101405.1 of Candidatus Megaera polyxenophila. NCBI lineage: Bacteria > Pseudomonadati > Pseudomonadota > Alphaproteobacteria > Rickettsiales > Rickettsiaceae > Candidatus Megaera > Candidatus Megaera polyxenophila. The sequence continues at coordinate 875,942 of AP017964.1, forward strand.
ATTATGAACTTTTTTGAATTTAACAAACAGTTTCCTACTGAACTTGATTGTATAAAGTACTTTATCACAATTAGGTATAATAATAAACCCGTTTGCAGACATTGCGGGAGCGACAGATTAACACACAGAAGAGATACACCTAAAAATTTTCAATGTATCTTCTGTAATAAAGGTTTCTCAATCTTCAAAGGGACAATATTTGAGAAGTCTGACACTGATTTACGTAAATGGTTTTATGCTATTCACTTGTTTTTAAATAGTAAAAAAGGTATATCAGGCTACCAACTAAAAAGAGAAATAGGCGTTACTTATAAAACGGCTTGGCGTATGCTTAAGCAAATCAGGCTTGCTATGGGTAATATTGAAAACCAGCAATTTTTTGGTACTTTAATTGAAGTGGATGAGACCTATGTAGGCGGTAGACCTAGGAAGAAAAACAATAGAGATGATGATAACGATAACTTACCACCAGTAAATAAAAGGGGGCGTGGTACTAAAAAGAACGTTGTTGTTGGTTGTATTGATAAGATAAATAAGTCTGTATTTGCTAAAGTTATGATTAAAAACAACGATGGCAAGAAATTAACAGGTAAGCAGCTATTAGATGTATTGAATCAAGTTATAACCCAAGATAGCGTCATTATTAGCGATGAGTTCAAAGGATATAATATCCTCGGTAAGAAAACAAGCCATATCCATTTAAGAGTAGACCATACGAAAGAATATGTAGCCAGCGGTAACATTCACACCAACAATATGGAGAACTTTTGGGGAACTCTAAAGCGTGGAATACTCGGCATATATCACCACGTATCAGCTAAGCATCTTCAAAAGTATGTTGATGAGTTTGCTTTTAGATATAATACTAGAGAAAATGGTTGTGTATTTAATTTGATTTTACAACAGGCGGTTTTCTAACGAATTGAATAGAGAGACTTCCATTTTCTAAACGATTTAAAATACCTTCTATATGTACTTTATGATAAACTTCATATTTTTCATTATTTAAAATACCGTATTTTAAAGCAATAGTTGCTGTAATTTTTAAAGATTTAGCTATGTTTATATCTTTTACTTTAATTATCCCTGTCGCTGCATTAGAAAGGTAATAAGGTGGAAGTAAAACTGATGATTTATTTATTACATCTATTTCATCTTTTTGATGTGTCTGACCATTAACAATTATAACTGTCTTTTCTTGGTCTAAAAAACAACTAATCACCTGAGTAGAACAGTTATAAACTGACATAGCAATTCGAATGTTGTGTATATTATTATCTGGAAATTCTAATCTAGGTTCTGGAATTATCAATAATTTATCCTTAATACTATAATTTTGCTTACATTTATGTACTAAATAAACGAGAGGTAGAGATAAAAATATAGCACCTAAAAACTGTTGCGTTAACATATAGTACCCCAAACTACTGCAAATAAAAGCAAAAGAAGGTAATGCTTTACTGTCCAGCCAATCTTTGATATAATCACTGACAATAGTATTAGAAACTTGTTTAAAAAATTCCAACATAATAAATTATTATAAAACTGACCAAATATATCAGTAATATACAATCTATTATTGAATGTCAAGGGATGATTGCGAAAATAATTATATCAATATCGAGACTCATATTTTAACTAAAAATCTAATATTCTAAATATACTAAAAGTTACACTACACTCTCACAATAGTCAACTTAGTATATACTCAGTTATTATAAAATATATCAATTTTTATTGATTGCTATTACGGATACTGTGATTAACCAATCGTTAAAATTTATATAATTGCTTGTTTAAGTTTATATTAATTAAGTTTTTTGAAAAGTGGAATTTAGGCTACTTTCATTATTAACTTAATAATGGTAGAAAGTAGCAGCACGCTACCAAAGCCGCCTAGCCACAAAGCAATAAACCAAAGCCATTGGCGTTTTTTATTAGTACATTCTTTCATGGCTAGTTTTGCCTCTAAATACATAGTAGCTATAAGCTGTGTAAATTAAAATAATCGGAAGAAATATAATTACTCCAACTAGTAACAAGGATTGAGAGGTAGACACCGCTGCAGCTTCCCAGATAGTAAATTTAAATGGAACAATCCAAGGATATAGGCTTATACCTATACCTAAATAACTCAGAAAGAATAGAACAATTGTTAGAAAAAACGGCCTTACTTCATTAGAGGATTTCAAGTCTTTCCAGAGCAATACAAACCCTAAGGCTGTAAATAGAGGAATAGGTAATAGATAGAAAAAATTAGGCAAACTAAACCATAGTTCTATAATACGTTTATCAATAAATGGCATAGAGATGCTAACTATAGCCATAGCTAGCCCCACATAGACAAGAACATAAGAAGCAATTCCTCTAGCCCAGCTTTGAGTAATATCTTCGGTTTTCATAATTAACCAGGTAGCGCCTAGTAGCGCGTAGCCGAATATCAGTGATAAGCCAGTTACAATGCTAAAACCATTAGCCCAATCCAGTGGACCTCCTGCAAAGCTTCTGCCATTTACTTCTATGCCTTGGACAAAATTCCCTAGTATTACTCCTTGCATAAAAGCTGCTAATAGCGAGCCTGCATGAAATGCTATATCCCAAATTTTACGATGTTCCTCTGAAGACTTGAAACGAAACTCAAATGCTACACCTCGAAAGATTAGGCCTAATAGCATAAATATCACCGGTAAATAAAGGGCGGGCATTAGTATAGCATAGGCTACCGGAAAGGCTGCAAACATTCCTCCTCCGCCTAGAATTAACCAAGTCTCATTCCCATCCCAAAACGGAGCAATAGAGTTCATAATTCTGTCTCGGCATTTATCAGAAGGGGCAAAAAGGAACAATATACCGCACCCCAAATCAAAACCATCTAGCAAGGCGTAAAGAAAAACTGCCGTTGCAATTAGAAATCCCCATATTAAGGGTAAATCAAGCCAAGAAGAAAAATCTAGCATTTACATTATCCTCTTTCTGTTTTTGGGGTTAATTCTTTGATAACTTGAACTGGAAGCATACTATGATCGTAAAATTCTTCCTTCTCGTCTCCTATTTTAGGACCTTTTTTAATAAGTTTTATAATATAATAGCAAGCTGTACCAAAAATAGAACTATATACTATAACAAAAGCTAGTAGGGTTATTGCTATTTGCGGGCCAATAACTGGAGATATACTCTCTGAGGTACGAAGCACTTCATAGACCGTATAGGGCTGCCTGCCAATTTCAGTCACGAACCAACCTGCAAGGAGGGCAATGAACCCAGAAGGGCTCATAACTATACACCAAAATTGAAACCAACGAGTATCAAACAACCTTTTCCGATAGTATAGGAAAAGCGCAAAAATACCGGTTATGATCATGGCAAAGCCTAAAGCTACCATCACCCTAAACGACCAAAAGACTGCTGTTACAGGAGGCTGATCTTCAGGCTTCCATTCTTTGAGCCCTTTTATTTCACCGTCAAAACTATGTGTCAAAATAAGGCTTGCAAGTTTAGGTATTATAATTTCGTAATTATTGGTTTGGTTTTGTTGATCTGGAATAGCAAATAAACGCAGGCCCGCTCCTTTTTCGGTATCCCATGTTCCCTCTATAGCTGCAATTTTACGTGGTTGATACTCAAGAGTGTTAAGTCCGTGGGCATCTCCTATAAATAATTGTAAGGGAGAAACAAAGATGGCCATAAGCATAGCCATTCCAAACATAATACGGGCATGCTGTATATGCACATTTTTATAGAGATAGTATGCCGCAACCCCAGCTACTGCAAAAGCAGTTGTAAGATAAGCTGCGGTTATCATATGGGCAAATCTATAAGGAAATGAAGGGTTAAATATGATCTCAAGCCAGCTTGTTGGATAGAGAAGACCATCAGCCCTTATTTCGAAGCCCTGCGGGGTCTGCATCCAGCTATTTGCAGACAAAATCCAGAAAGCTGAGATTAATGTTCCAACAGCTACAATACAGGTAGAGAAGAAGTGCATATTACGGCTAACACGTCCCCACCCAAATAGCATTATTCCAAGGAAAGATGCTTCCAGGAAAAAAGCGGTAAGTACTTCATAACCAAGCAATGGTCCAATAACATTACCAACCTTGTCAGAAAACAGAGACCAGTTAGTGCCGAATTGATAAGCCATTACTATTCCTGATACCACTCCCATGCCAAAACAAACTGCAAAAATTTTGATCCACATCCGGTAAATTTCTTGGTAAATAGGATTCTCTGTTCGCAGCCAGAGCCATTCTACAACTGCCAACCAGCTAGCAAGGCCTATGGTAAAGGCAGGAAAAATAATGTGGAAACTTATTGTAAAAGCATATTGGATACGTGCAATTAATATAGGATCAAGCTCTATCATGTAGTACACCTAAGCTGCATATTTCTGGGTATTTTATATTATAAAAATCTAAAAGTGTATGAAAAAATAGCTTTACCTTATCTTAAAACACCATAATTATATAACTTGTAACCATTTATTTATATTGGTTTCATTCTGTAGGTAGGCTCATGCTGCCACTTTTTTTCCTAGTAATGCAACTAATTTTAAAAGATAAAAATTTACATTACCGCTCCTGTAGGTTTTCTTTTAGATGAAGCTCTAACATACCATTGATTCATTACACCCTTTCGACTACCTAAATTTCCCTAGTTCTACTTACGTTTTGAGATTGTTGCTCTTTTATTTTTTCGCTCATTGATTTTGGATTTTCACGAGCAGTAGTAGCTTGTTTATTTTTTATAAATTCTTTGAAATCAGAATCTTTAAATTTAAACTCTGCCATGTTTTGGCTAAAAGTTTTACTTGGGTCAAATCTTTTGTCTTTCTGCATATCTATACCTAGAGTTCTAGCAAAATCCAATCTTACTGTTTCCGGTGTGAATGCATCGTTTAAAGCCCCAACTAAAGCTTTCACGGTTTTCGTATCAGCTGTAACCATTCCTGATGTTCGGGAAGTACCAGCCACGGTTATCGCATCTGTTAATACTTCTTCTTTAGTCTTGTTCTGCCAAGGACCATCTTTACAGAAATCCAATAGCACATTTAATTTTTCACTTTTGCCGCCGATAACCTTGTCTTTCCAGCTCTGGACAGTACCTTTGCTTTGCGAATCTTCGTATACCTTAAGCAGAAAATCCTTAAGCTCAAAATTAGGGTCTTTTATCGGCACAACATCATGATTATCTAGATACCTGGATGTTTGCATAAACCCTTTGATATGCAGATATTCTGCCTTTTCCTGGGCTTTATCAAAAGAGAGAGTCCCGACATCATCAGTATTTAGTACTACGGTATTTAAAGCATTTTCTCTCAATTTCTCATGGGTTTTATTTTCCTCTTCTGAATATTTAAAAATCCCCCCTACTCTTGCTAATACTTTAAAAACTACATCCATTAAAAACTTCACTAATTTACTAGGATCAACAATTTTTTCCTTTGCGCTGTAAATAGCTATATTAGCCGAATCATCCATACTAGAACCAAAAGCTAAGGCAAGAGTACGGCCAGTTTTTTTAGCAGCTTGAATTTCTGCAGGATTATCTGAAATATCCTGAGGGCCTGTTTCTTTATCCTGGTCGAAGTAGCTTAAAGGAATATTATCTCTGTACCCACCGTCAACATATTCCTTACCATTAATCTTAACTGGTTCAAATACTATCGGAATAGATGCAGAAGCTCTACATGCCATGGCAATTTCGACGTCAGGAGTATTTCTGCTATCAAAAATCTCAAGATCTCCCGTATCTCTTCGTGTTGCTGTAACTAGTAAGTCTTTGAATGTTTCCGGTGCGATAACCCGCAGTACAGCTAAATCTCCAAACAGAATTTTTCCTTCTGGATCTAGACTTTTTTGTCTTATTTCTTCAACCTCCTTCCCGCCGGAATCAATTATATTTTGTAAAACACTTTCTTGTCTTGTAAGTTCTTTTAAGGATTCTTCTTGTTCTGAAGGAGACAACGATCCTAGTGCAGATTTTTGTTGGTCTATTTCCTGTAAACGCTTGTTACATAGGCCAATTACATCATTTTGCTCCAAAAAGTCTGCAATATTACTACGAATAGTAGTTCTAAGTAATTCCAGTAGAGGCTTACCGTCCTTATTAATGAGAAATCCTTCCCCGAGTAACCCTTTGAGGTTCGTATCTTTAGTAATTTGTTTGTATTTCTCGCTACTAATACCTGTAGCTATCATAGCAGCAGTTAGAGAACCAGCTGATGAACCGGCAACAGCCTCAAGGCCTTTAAGTATACCTCCTTTAGATAAAGCTTCATGCGCTCCCGAGTAAATAGCTCCTTTAGCCCCTCCTCCGCTAAAACTGGCACATTTAAAAGGTTGGTTTTGGGCTGCCATTATTTCTTCAATTGAACTCTTTTTCATAACAAGATCACCACTCCAAATTACTTATACATTTTATGCGATTCTAGCATAAGTAGATTGCAATACTGAACTTTCAAATATTAATTGATGTGAGAATATTTAAATAAAGTGTTTTTAATGACAACAAGGCAAAAATTTGTTACAATCCCCAGTGTATTTTAACCAGAAAAGCCGCCAGAAAATAATATGCAATTTATAGACGAAGCCAAAATATATATCAAAGCGGGTGATGGTGGTAATGGATCAGTAAGTTTCAGGAGAGAAAAATTTATTGATCGAGGAGGGCCTGATGGTGGAGACGGCGGTAACGGCGGAAGTATTATTTTCCAAAGCAATTCCCATCTTAATACGCTGTTAGAATTTCGTTATAAAAGGCACTTTAAAGCTGAAAATGGTGTATCAGGCAAAGGGCGTAACATGACAGGTAAATCCGGTGCTCCGTTAATTCTAAAAGTACCAGTTGGGACGCAAATTTTTTCAGAAGATGGAAATTTGTTAATCCACGATTTTACACAAGATAACCAGCAATTTGAAATTATTCCAGGTGGAAAGGGTGGACTTGGAAATAGCCATTTTAAATCAAGTACAAATAAATCTCCTCGAAAACGAACAGAAGGAGAAATTGCCGGAGAAATGGACATTTATTTAAAGTTGAAACTTCTATCTGATGCCGGATTAATTGGCTTGCCGAATGTGGGGAAATCTACATTTCTGTCAAGAACTACGGCCGCAAAACCCAAAATTGCTAATTATCAATTTACCACCCTAAAACCTTCTCTCGGAGTTGTTTATGTCAGTGGAGAAGAATTCGTTTTGGCTGATATCCCAGGGCTTATTGAAGGAGCTCATACTGGAAAAGGTCTTGGGGATAAATTTCTTAAACATATAGAAAGATGCGGTGTACTTATTCATGTAATAGATGCAAACTCTCCTCATGTGGACAAAGATTATCTGACAATTAGAAATGAACTTGAATCATACTCTCCTCTGCTTAAGGACAAAACGGAAGTCGTGTGTATTAATAAAATTGATAGTCTAGGGGAGCGGGAACTGACAAAAAAAGTAAAATTGCTCGAAAAGGTAGCTAATAAAAAAATACATCTTATTTCCGGGTATTTAAATATCGGTCTTGAAGCAGTCCTTAAGCAAGCATTAATGGAAATTAAAGCTTGGCGGGATAAAACATAGTAAGTATAATCTAAAAAATCTAAAGTAAGCTCTGGATCGTTATATTTATTATTATAAATACACATCGATTCTGCGATATGATTTATGAAGCTAAAATTTATTAAATTCAGGTGCAGGTAGCAGAGGGATAATCAAATTCCTTGCAAAAAGCGGATTTTATAGAAATCTAAGGCGTACTCAAGTCGTTGGATTGTTGAGTGATGAGAAAATAAGAGATTAATTATGATGATAATACCACATTTAATTTTAAAGAAAGATGGTAAGATTTTATTAACAAGAAGAAGTCCAACTAATAAGATATGGCCTGGTCACTGGCATTGTATCACAGGCAGTATAGAGACTGGTGAATCCCCAAGAGAAGCTATTATTCGCGAAGCTGAAGAAGAGGTCGGAATCAAGATCAAGGGCATAAATTTAGAAACAATAATCTTTCTTGTAGAAAAAGATTATTTTGACCCTCTGAAAAAATTTTACGCCTTAGAATTATTTTTTGTAAGTCATTTGAGCGATGATCAAAAACCAACAAATTTAGAACCTTTAAAGCAGGATTCTCTGGACTGGTTCGATCCATATGAATTACCGAAGCCCATTATTCCAGGGGTTTCTTTTGGTATTAAAAGCTATTTTAGCAATCAACGTTATGCAGAATTTAGAAATGCCTAAAATTAATAAAAGCTCAATTCATCAACTAACTTATAATATTTTTACGTTCACGAAAAATGAAAAAAAGAATTTTAACAGGTGATAGACCAAGTGGTAGATTACATTTAGGGCATTATGTAGGTTCATTGCAAAGTAGGATCAAGCTACAATATGAATATGATCAGTACATTATGATTGCTGATGTCCAAGCTCTGACGGATAATTTTGAAAATCCGAAGAAGATTACAGAAAATGTTTTTGAAGTTGCCAAAGATTATTTAAGTGTTGGAATTGACCCTAGCCAAACCACAATTTTTGTTCAATCTCAGATTCCAGAAATTGGCGAATTAACAGTTTATTACCTAAATTTAGTAACTGTCGGAAGGCTAGAAAGAAACCCTACGGTTAAATCTGAAATTCAACAGAAAGGTTTTAATGATTCCATACCAGCCGGTTTTTTGTGCTACCCTGTTAGTCAAGCAGCCGACATAACTATTTTTCAGGCAGAATTAGTACCTGTCGGAGATGATCAAGTACCGATGATTGAGCAAACAAATGAAATCGTCAGGCGTTTTAACAGAATTTATGGCTCCGAGTGCCTAAAAGAGTGCAATGCTATTTTAAGCAATACTCCACGTTTAGTGGGAATTGACGGCAAGGCTAAAGCTAGTAAATCGCTAGGTAATGCTATTTCTCTTTCAGATACGCAGGAAGAAATAAAACAGAAAATATTCCAGATGTTTACTGATCCGGCTCATCTAAAAATTAGTGATCCAGGACAGGTAGAAGGAAATGTAGTGTTTACTTATTTAGATATTTTCCACCCTGATAAAGAAGAGGTTGAGTCTCTAAAAGCGCATTATAAGCGAGGCGGTCTTGGAGATATGACTATAAAAAATATTTTAAATAATAGCATTCAGGATTTACTCAAAGACATACGTGAAAAAAGGGAAGCTATAAAACAAAAAGATGTTCAGGAAATACTTTATCATGGCAGTGCTAAAGCATCTCAGCGAGCGAAACTCACCATGGAAGAGGTTAGAGAAGCCATAGGAGTTAAATATTTCTAAGATAGTTTTTATGAGCAGTATTGATAGCAAATTTAAAGAGGAATTAAAAATTGAGCATAGCCTAAGGCCAAGTATTAATGATATTGAGTTTTTAACCAGAAAGCTAAATGATGAAACTGCTGAATTAGGCTCAACTCACCCTTTTGCTTTCTTCATTCGCAATAATACTGACGAGATTATAGCTGGGTGTAATGGCTTTGTGGTATTTGGTGCGATATATACTGATCAGCTCTGGGTACATCAGGATTGGCGCAAAAAAAACCTCGGTCGGGAGTTAATGAAACATATACACGATTACGGTCGCAAAGTAGGTTGCAGAATAGCTACGGTTGCTACAATGAGCTTCCAGAGTCAAGGATTCTATGAAAAATTAGGTTATAAAGTGGATTTTGAACGTAGCGGCTACGTTAATGGTTCTTCTTGTTTATTTTTACAATTAGCTTTAAGTGAAGATAGAACCAAAGCAATCAAACTTGTACCTTATGATAAGGATTGGCCTAAAATGTTTGAGACAGAAGCTATCAAAATCAGGGAGGCTCTTGGCCAAAATTGTGTGGCAGTACACCATATTGGTTCAACTTCCGTCCCTGCTCTTGCTGCAAAGCCTAAAATAGACATTACCACGGTCGTAAAACCATTTGCTCCTTTGGAGTGGTCGGTTAATGCTATGACAGATATTTTTGGAAGCTTAGGCTACACATATAAGGGAGAATGGAACATTCCATTTAAATATGGATTTACAAAAAGGGGAGATATTAATGTAAATCTTCATGTTTACGAAGAAGGGCATCCTGAAATAGAGGTATCGCTGCTATTTAGGGATTATTTAAGAAAAAATGACAAAGGGCGTGATGAATATGCTGCTTTAAAAGATGAGATTCTAAAAGACCCTTCATCTTCTACGAAAACTTATTCTATATTTCCCGCTTACACTTTAAGGAAAAATGATTTCATACTAAATATTTTAAAGCAAAATGGCTTCAAGCATACCAGGTTTGTAAAATGTGCTCATTATAATGAAGTTCAAGCTGCTAAATATTTTCGTCAAAAGTATTTTTTCGATAATGTGCCTATAAAAGATCCATATACTTGGACATTTAATCACCCTGATCACGTTCATTTTATTTTATATCAGGGAGCTTTAATTATAGGTTACGGGCATATTCGGCTCTGCTCAAATGCAAGTTCGGTTCTGCGAATTATTGTAATTGATCAAGAAAAGAGAAATCAGGGATTTGGAGGGTACTTTTTACAGTTAATCGAAAAATGGTTGAAAAATCAAAATTATCGAATAATTCACGCCCATTCTTCTCCAAAGGCTATAGAATTTTACAAGAAATATAACTACTATAAAATGCCGTTTAACGATCCTGACGGCTATGAAAGCGACCCTGTTGATATACCAGTTGGCAAAAATTTATGAGTATTAATTAGGACTCAAAATATAAATAAGTTAGTAATCTAAAAAATGAATAAGGTAATAGTAGTTTGCGGCCCAACAGCCAGCGGTAAAACCCAATTTGCGCATTTACTTGCTAAAAAAAATAACGGCGAAATAGTTAATGCCGATTCGATGCAATTATATAAATCATTACCTATTATTACTTCTTCTCCTTCTCTGGAATTGAAAAATGAACTGCTATATCATTTATATAATTTCCTTGATATTAACTCGGAATATTCCGTAGCAAAATATGCTCAGATAGCGGCAGAAAAAATCAAGGAAATATCTACCCGTAAGAAACTGCCTATATTAGTTGGTGGGTCCGGAATGTATATTAATTCTTTAATAAAAGGATTTAGCTATATACCGGATATAGAGCCAGAGGTCCGCGCGCAGGTGAGAAGTTTGCAGCAATCATTAGATTCCAATGAATTTTTTGAGTTATTAAAAAAAACCGATCCTGTAATCGTTAATGTTTTAAATGCTCAGGACTCACAAAGAGTAGCTAGAGCCTATGAGGTTTTCCTGCAAACTGGGAAGTCCATATTATATTACCAAAAAAGTAATACCAAATTATTGGAGGGTTTTAGCTTTAGGGCTATCCTACTTTTACCAGATAGGCAGTTTTTATATTCAATGTGTAATAACAGACTAGAACAAATGTTTAAAAAGGGCGTAGTTGAAGAGGTAAAAAGCTTACTTAATGAAAAATGCAACATAAACGCTTTAGCCATGAAGTCCCTTGGCGTAAAAGAAATAATATCTTATTTAGAAAATAGGATATCTAAAGATGAAGCCATGGAGATAGCTAAAACCAGAACCAGGCAGTATGCCAAACGTCAGGTTACTTGGTTTAAAAATCAACTTCAAGAAAAGGATATAATAGAATTTTCGAACTGCGAGGAATATGAGAAAATTTTAACAATGGTGAGCCCGCCGGGATTCGAACCCGGGACAACCTGATTAAAAGTCAAGTGCTCTACCAGCTGAGCTACGGGCTCACAAAATACAATATTTATAAGTACCAAGCAGATTTTTTATCTGTTTATATGAAAATACTGTTACCGCTCACCAATGTTTAAATTGTAAATACATCTTCTAAGAAAAAATGCGAAAATTCAACGCTTTTCAATACATTAAACTCATAAAATGTGTTTTACTTTATCGTGGAAAAACCATAATATGTCAACAACTATTTTTGTAGAAAAGGTTTAGAACCAAAATGTATTCGGATGCTGTAGTTATAATCCCTGCCAGAATTGCTTCCACAAGACTTGAAAATAAGCCATTGCAAATGATTGGGAACAAAACCATGATCGAGCATGTCGTCTCTAAGGTAAGCAGAATAGCGGTTGCTAAAGTTTTTGTTGCAACCGATTCAGAAGAAATATTCTCTCTTGTAACAAGCAAAGGTTTTTCTGCAATAATGACAGACAAGAATTGCTTAACCGGGACTGATAGAGTATACGAGGCTTTTAAGAAGCTCCCTCATTCCACTGCCATAAAATACGTTATAAACGTGCAAGGGGATATGCCTTTTATTGATGAGGCAATAATTCCTAAAATCATCGAAGGCCTAAAAACTGGACGATTTGATATAATGACCTCTGTTGTAAAAGTTGGTAAGGATATTGCTGGTTCTCCCTCAAATGTAAAAGTAGTAATAGATAAAAACAATAAGGCTCTTTATTTTTCTAGGTCTCTTGTACCAAGTGGAGCTTCAGAATTTCTTTATCATGTAGGAATTTATGGTTTTAAAGCTCCTCTCCTTGAAAAATTTGTTTTGCTAGAGCAAAGTGAAAATGAAAAAAGTGAAAACCTAGAGCAATTAAGAGCTTTAGACAATGGAATGACAATAGGAGTTTGTTATTCTAACGAGATTCCAATTTCGGTAGATACTAAAGAGGATCTAGCAAAAGCAAGAGATTTTGTAGTTAAAAACCCTGGGTACTTAACTTAAAAAAGTAATATACGACTATAATTTATACATATTGCTTGGAGATATTCTTGCAAGCAGGTCATATGTGTGGGTTTTAAGCCACAAATTGCGTTTCTTTTTAACTTCTTCTATCTTGAGTTATCGTGCGCTAATTTCTTTATAAGCTCCGCTAATCTCAATTTCTGCCTCTAAATTATATCTTTCGGTTATATAACTTGTAACTTGTTATTTAAATTATATTAATGCTAATCTTTAAATAACGAATTAACTTTATATAAATCGCTATGAAAACAGCAGAAGCAGATATTTTAGAAGTTGAAGATCCAGCAAAAAAAGCACGATCTCAAAAAGCATTTGAGGCTTTAAATCATATCTTTTCTGGAAAAGAAAATGGTTTAATAGATAGTGTTTTAAAAGATTATACCCCAGTAACAAAAATAGTTAATGGGCAAGAAGTTACCCAAGCTCCAGGTTTAAGCTTAGGAACAATTTTTAAAGCAATAGGTTTTGCCATAAGAAACCCCGGATATATTGTAAGCTTATATAACCTGTATAAATCTCCAGAAATAATTCAAGCTCCAACTTTCCAAGAAAAATTGTTAAACAATGACAATACTTGGAAATTTATAGGATATGTGGGAGAAAAATTGCCCCAAATTGGTAAAGTTCTTGATTATTTTAAATTTCCAGAATTTGCCGAGGGTAATATATTAGATAGTAAAGGGTTAAAAGCTTTAAGTAACGTACTTACTAGCAAAGAAGAGCAAGGAAAATTAAAGGAAATAGCGCTCGAATCAAGAAAGACTACCCCTGATATGAATAAAACAATCAATAATATCCTGGATTTAATGCAGAGCCAGGGGTTCTCTGATTACATAAATACCAAGGGAGTTGCGCTACAGAATTATATTGTTAAATCACTACAAGCACAGAAAGGTATAGAAGGCCAGTTAAGTGCATATGGTTTAAAACCTGAGAATTTACAACAAATTACCAGTATAGTGCCAATACTCCTTAATAATCCAAAGACTTTAAAGAGCGTTTATGGCCAATTCAGTGAGGGGCGTTATACCGATATGGTTAAGGAGCTATTAGTACTGTCAAAAGATAAACCTGAAATTATTCAGTATTTTAAAGATAATCAGGATTTATTTGTTGGAGTTATTGATAAAATTGTTAAAACCACGCCGGGGCTAGAAGGATATGAACTTAAAGGCGATTTATATAAAATTGTTCCTAACTTGCTTAAACATCCTGATAAATTAATAAGCCTTATCGATCTTTATGAAAAGGGCAAATATCCTGATATAGGAAAAGAGTTTTTAGGAATGATTCAAGAAGATAAGGATTTAAAACAATATTTTACTGAGAATAGCGAATTATTTAAACGTATTCTAGTAGATAAAGCTATGGGTATGAAAAGCTATGGGGTAAAAGACGAAGTAGCTGAGATATTTACCCATATTATGAGCGAAAAGAATATTCCCAGAGTCCAAGGCCTTTTAGATAAACACAAAAAAGGGGATTGGTTAGGATTAGCTACGGATACATGCCGGATGATTGAAGAAGATCCAAATTTTGCTCAGTATATGAGGGATAATCAGGAGAGCTTCAGCAAAATAGTAACCGCGATAGTAGATTCTTATCCGGCTATTAAGACCTACACCGGTAATCTTCCTATAGGGGAACTGGCTGCTAATTTATTGAAAGACCCGAAATCAATTAGAGAAGTTATAGAAGGTTATCAGAAAGGTGGAGTTGCTATGGTAGCCCAAGGAGCTAAATTCCTTGCTAACAAAGCTCTCGATAGCCAAGCAAGAGGAGCAGTTCTAGGGATAGTAGGCAGTTGGGTATTTGGAGATGGAATCGGTAAACAGGAAGTTATTAATCGTATCCCTGAAGCCATAATAGAAGTGAGCCCTCCTCCAGAAGGTGTCCGTGTTTCCTTGAGCGATGCTGCAAAAGCAGTTATTGTTGCTGGGGATGACATAAGCAAAAAACAAGAATTAACTGCCTTAATAGAGCGAAATATATTATTTGACGGGGTAACTATTGGTAGCCCTGAAAAACAAGTTAAACTAGAGAATATAGATATAAATAATAGTTTTGTTAATAGCAAATTCACTAATGTTTCATTTGAAGGTTCTAAATTCACTAATGCTAGTTTTACCGGAGCGACTTTTGAAAATGTAAATTTTAGCAATACGGAACTAGATGGAATAACGTTTCAAAGCCTCATACCGGCCCTCAAGAGCGGTACAATTTCATTAAAAGGTGCAAAAGTAGTAGGGCCGATGCCATATGCTCTTGACTTATCTGATATTTCACTTCAGGGAATAGATTTATCCGGTGTGACCTCAATGGCTGGCGTAAATTTGAAAAATACCGATTTTAGGGGAACTGTCTTACCACGTGACGAAATGGCTTTAAGAGAATCGTATAACTTAACTTCTGCCACTTTTGACTCTGATATGTCTGATTTGCAAAAGAAAAATCAAAAATATATGATGGATTTAATTACGGATTCTATTATTTCTAGAGCAGAATATTTAGGGGATCTAACGTCAGACCCTAAATTATTACGTAAAAATATAGAAGAGTTATACATAAGCGACTCTCCTATGGGCGCAGAATTAAGAAATCTTACTAGTCAAAATCCGGATATCGTAAAGTACAAGTCTTTCCCGGTAGCATCAAGTACTTATAATAATACCTCTGATCTATCGACAACGGGGGCTATCATGACTTTATTATATGAGAATAGGAATGATAGTAATAATATACAGGCCAAACTCGCTGCTAATGTTATTGCTGATCAAGTTACAGAAAAATTATTCGGCCAGGGTGCTAATCGGGGTAAAGACGGATATATGATAAGAGAAGCATGCCAAATGGCTATACAAGCTTTTTTAAAAGAAAATCCAGAAATTACTGCTCATGGTTTGGTAAATAGAGAAAACCTACCGGAACTGGTAAGTGAGCTTGCTGCAGATATTCATAAAAAAACGAAATATACTACTGCAGGACTAGTTTCGGGAGGTATATACTTACCTGACGGAGCAATTACAGAGGAACTAATCGGCAGAATAGCAAAACAAATGAATGACTCTTACCACTTCAGCAAAGCTGAGTTAGAAGAGATTCGTGAAGTAGCACAAGGTATTGGCTATAATTTATTTTCTGGAGGAGAGAAAGGAAAAAGAAAAGAAGATACTGCTCTGATATTTGAAAGTTTGAAAGAAGTCATATTAGAAATAAAAAAAGAGCATGGTGGAATTGAAGTGGCTGATATCTTAAAAGAAAAAAGGGCGGAATTAGTCGGAGGAGTGGATTCGGGTTATTTTTCTGTTACCAGAACCGGTCTTACTAAAGAATATTATCAAAATACAAGCTATACCACTGTCGGGCTTGCTTCAGGGGGGATATATTTAGACCCATCTCGATCAAAAGATCCTAATTTCTTATCAGTAGTAAAAGAGTTTGTTGCAGGATTGGTAGGTAGCGATATCGCTAAAAAGGAAAAGACCGTGCAGGGTGAAATAACAACTGAAAAGAGTCTAAAGAAACTAGTAGGAGCAGTCGTATCATCTTCTGTTGAAGGACATATCAGTAGTAAAGGATCATCACAGACTTTTTCTCCAAAACCTCGTTCTTCGAATCAAAGTCAGGTTGCTAAATAATATAAATTACGCATAGCAAAACCCTAAAAAAAGAGGGAAAATAACATCGTAGGCCATATCTAATGAGGTGTATAGTGGACTGAAAAATCAAGACAAATTTTTGTAGATTTTGTTTCCTATTATCTATAATGGTACCCAAAAACTGGACTGCTAAAAATGCAAAATGAGATATAATTTCACAACAAGGGAATGGAAATTATATGTCTAAAAAAGCGAAGCAATATAGTGCGACGGAAAAAACAAAAATTGTTATAGAAGCAATAAAAGCTGAAATGACAATAGCACAAATAAGCAGTAAGTACGGGGTTCATGCAACTCAAATACAAGCATGGAAAAAAAGAGGTATAGAAAATTTAGTTAGTGGTTTTCAAGTTAAGCCGGCAACAAAAGATCCAGACAATCAAGATTTGATAAAACAATTATATGAACAAATAGGACAGTTAAGCGTTGAGCGTGACTGGCTGAAAAAAAAATCTACATTGTTTGGACTTGGAAACTAGGAAAAGTATGATTGATAATAATTGTAGAAATCTAAGCATTGCTAGGCAATGCGATCTACTTTTAATTAATAAATCTACTTATTATTACAAGGCAAAAGGAATAACTACAAGAGACTTAGAAATAATGAAAGTAATTGATGAAATCTACACAGAGCATCCGTATTTCGGGGCCAGAAGAATGTCCAGGCATCTTGTACCGTTTGGAATTGTTATCGGTCGCAAAGCGGTAAGTCGTTATTACGGAATAATGGCAATAGAAGCCATTTATCCTAAAATGAATTTAAGCAAGCGCAACCAAGCTCATAAGGTATATCCTTATCTTTTAAAAGGCGTTGAAATTACTAAGACAAATCAGGTATGGAGCACCGATATAACTTATATTAGAATGGCACAAGGATTTGTATATCTAGTAGCCATTATTGATTGGTTTAGCCGTTATATTCTGAGCTGGAAGGTTTCAATTAGCTTAGAAAGTGATTTTTGCATCGACGCACTAGAAGAAGCCCTAGAAAAGCACGGTCAACCTGAGGTTTTTAATACCGATCAAGGTTCTCAATTTACGTCAAAAAATTTCATCCACGAACTTGTTAAACGTGAAATCAAGATTAGCATGGACGGTAAAGGTAGGGCTTTAGATAATGTATTTATTGAAAGATTTTGGCGTTCATTAAAACAAGAAAAAATATATTTGATAATTTTAAATACTGTCAAGGAGGTAAAAAATGCTATAACAGATTACATAACTTTTTATAATAGTAAAAGGATGCACCAATCCTTGGAATATTTAACTCCAGAACAGGTGTATTTAACAAAAATTATTGGCTAAAATTATAACGCAAATTATATCTCATAATTTCTGATTTTTAGTCTAGACAAATTGGGCCACCTTATATCATGCTGCATTTTGTAATGCATTGAGATAAACATCCATAGGTTTTTTATAACCAATACTAGAATGAAATCTTCTATTATTATATTTATCTACATATATGTTAATCCCCTCCCTAAGTTCTGAGATATTGTTAAATTCATTTATAAATATACAATTATATTTTAGAGTCTTAAAAAATCTCTCCATAACAATGTTATCGATGCTTCTGCCTTTACCGTTCATAGAGATTTGTATACCGTATTTCTCGAGTATTTTTATATGTTCTGAGCCGGTATACTGACTACCTTGATCACTATTGAATATCAGCGGAGGTGGGTACTTACTAAGAGCGTCTTCTAAAATACTCGTTACAAGGCTTGCATCCATTGAATTTGACAGTTTATAACTCAATATAGCTTTACTGTGCCAATCTATAATTGCTGCCATATACATAAAGCCTATCGGGGTTCTAATGTATGTTATATCCCCGCTCCATACTTCATTTGATCTTGGTACGTATACAGACCGACTACCGTTATATATTTGCCAATAAGGCTCAAGGAGATATGGATATATCTTATGATCTTTATTCTGCATAGAGATAGATTTCTTTTTCTTTGGATAAATAGCCTCTATACCCATAATACCCATGTATTTGAGAGTACGATCTCTACCAATATTTAATCCTTCCTCTAATAAAGATTTATAAATAAAACGATAACCATACTCTGGATTATCTGTATATATTTCATCTATTCTATCCATAATCTTTTTGTTGTATAAGCTCATTATTTGGGGCTGATAATAAAGCATAGATCTATTTATCTTCAATAATTCGCATTGTCTTGCCATTGATAATTCTTTCAGCTTGGAATCGACAAGATCTCGTTTATTTGCTATATCCAAGCCGTTTAGCTTTCCCAACGCCCAGTCCCTCTCTATTGTAGCCTTCCCCAGAGCTTTTGCTAATTCATCATTTTGAGATTTTAACTCCTCAATTTCTGTTTTGTACTCACTGACTACTTTTGCCGGCTCAAAAGCCATTGATGCATTACTTAAAAAATGCTTCTTCCAATTTTGAATAGTCTTTGGAGTAATTTCATATTTCTTTGATAATTGAGATATAGTTACCTCCGATTCTAGTAATTCCAACACTACTTTAGTTTTATATTCTGCACTGAAATTTTTAATATGCTTTTTTGTCATATATTTAAATTATGTTTCTTTTAATTTTATATCTTTTGCGAAACAAAACTATTGATTTTACTGTCTGACTTCTTCAGTCCACTATAGTGGTTTGAAAATATCAATGAATTTAAGGATTACGATTCAGCTCAATAGAATTTGTTGAATCTGTACTTAAAAGAAGACATGATAAAAATAATCACTATTAATAACTTTTATTATTTAAAGAAGCTACGTAAATGAATTATGCAGAAATTTCAAAATTGGCAATGACAAATAAATATATATAAGACTTATGAAAGCCTCAAGGAGTCAGGAATAGAAAAATCTTTAAGAGCTTGATTTTAGAGTTTAGTGTATCGCAAATAAAATGGGTGTGTTTTTATTGTTGTAATATTCACTTTGCTGAGGCTCATAAAAATAACATTTCGCAAGAGAAACTAGGTTTTTTACCTATCTAGTCCTCAACTAATGGAATTTTTATGAAAAAAGAGATGATAGGTTTTCGTTGGTGCGAGTGTATAACCAACGGATTATTTGAAAAATTAACTGAACTAAAAGATCAAATATTAGATTTTCTGAAAAAGAAATTGCAGATCTTAGTATTTGTATATCCTTAATGAATGCTTTAAATAGAATAGCAATAACATAAGGAATTTTTAATTTATTACTCGTCTGGCAGGGATTTAGTAAATCTTGTAAATCCGATAGTTCTACTTCAATCAATTTTATTAGAATTAACTATTCAAAACTCTAAGCTAGTAAAAGTAAAATATGGCAGTAAAAATAAGGTGCTGTCCTTTTATATATTGGTAAAACGGTAGGTAAAAGCATACCGTAAATATTTTCTACTTTACAGAATTTTAAGAGGTATCACCTATTTATGTTTTTATGCCCTTTAGGTTCTTATTAGTTAAAGCTTTTACATCATAAAAAAGGTCATCGTATATTTTTATTGCATTTTTGTAATTTATCTCAAAATTTTTGCGTTGAGATTCGATAAAATCTGCTGCTGTCTTACACTTTAAAACTTCCTGCCCCAGTTCCATATTCTGTTCAAAACCTCGTCTTATATTATTAGATAATTTTGTTATCATATTATCTATTATACTTCTTCCATCATTGTTTCCAGCCTGTGGGCTACACATAGACCCGATGCTGGCTTTCATAAAACTTTCCATTTTTTCTTTAACATCATCAGTTACAAAGCTAAAGGGAGGATTTAAATTTTTATTTGTTAAGTTATCGTTCCCTTCTTCTGAACCTTGAGAACCTAATTTTACTGAGTTTATAGATCTTGCTGAAGTTTCTTTTACATCAGATATTTTTGTTGGTTTTTTGCTTTTGGACATTTTGTAAAACTCTGTTGATATATCATAATTAACTTAAGTAAATTATATATTAACTTACACTGTACATTCTATATCATTACTGCCTTACATCACGAATTTTGATAACTTCTGTGTTTTTTAGGCTCACGTTAGTTCTGAAGGGGCTAATATCAACCCCTCCTCTTCTGGTATATTTTGCAAAAACAGTCAATTCTTCCGGTTTACAATTTTCTAATATATCAACAAATATATGTTCTATACATTCTTCGTGAAAGCCATTGTGATCTCTGTAAGAAATTAAATATTCTAACAGAGATCGATGATCTATTTTTTTACCCTTATAACTGATCTGGATAGAGGCCCAATCAGGTTGACCGGTAACTAAACAATTAGATTTTAATAAATTTGAATATAAAATCTCTTCTACAATCTGCTCTTGATTGCTTAAATCTATTTTTAGCAATTCAGAAGTAACGTGGTACTTAGAAATTTCTACAGGAAGCTCATCAAGTAAAATCCCTTCAAAAATATTAAGTGGTTGATTTTTATAATGACTTAGTTTGTTTATATACACTTTTACCGGCGAACCAGCTATCTGGCTTAGATCGGATTTTATCAGATTGTATACTTCTTCTTGAGTGGCAAATTTAGTATTATTAAAAGAGTTTAAGTATAATTTAACAGATTTTGATTCTATTAAAAATTCTGAATCTGCCGATACCACAAAATACATAATTCTTACTTCAGGTTTGCCTTTTGAATCGAGCCAGGAGAGCTCATAACAGCTCCATAAATCATAACCATTAAAAGGCAGATATGATTCCTTAATTATCTTGGCTCTACCTAGACTCCTTTTTATAGGAAATAATAATGAATTATCGTAATCGCTTTTATATGATACTTGTCTACCAAGTAATATTTCTGACATATATTTTTTAATTATCCAATTAAATGGTGCATCTGATTGGATTTGAACCAACGACCTCTGCCTTCGGAGGGCAACGCTCTATCCAGCTGAGCTACAGATGCTTAAATAATTAAGCCTAAATTAATGTATAAAATCTTAAATGTAAACATTTAATCAGTCTCTGCTATTGTTTGGACTATCTAAACTAATTTGCTACTTTTCTGATCCGAACAAAACAAAAGCAAATATTGATTTCTTTTTATTACATAAATAATTTATAGTGAGTTAAAAATTGCGATTTTAAAATGAATTATTTCGAATTATTTGATATAGAGCAAAATTACATTATTGACCAAACGCGCTTAAGAAAACAATATTTAGCTTTGCAGGAGAAATACCACCCCAACAAGGCAAAAGATGAACTACAGCGTCATAAAAATGCTGAATACTCGATGTTTGCTAACGCAGCTTTTAAAGTTTTAAAAGATGACTATTTAAGGGCTGAATATATTCTAAAAACCAAAGGTGAAATCCTTGATGATGACAAATTAAAGTCAGTTTTATCTACTGCCCAACTGGAAGAAATACTAGAAGAATATGAATCAATAGAAAGCCTCAGCTGTAATTTATCAAGTTTATATGTCATTAAAAAGGATAAAATCGCAATTTGTGAAAAACTGGTGCATGATATAGGTATTGCTTTTTCAGAAAATAATATTAAACAAGCTCTT
The DNA here is from genome assembly GCA_037101405.1 of Candidatus Megaera polyxenophila. Classification (NCBI taxonomy): domain Bacteria; kingdom Pseudomonadati; phylum Pseudomonadota; class Alphaproteobacteria; order Rickettsiales; family Rickettsiaceae; genus Candidatus Megaera; species Candidatus Megaera polyxenophila. The sequence goes on from AP017964.1 coordinate 897,813, forward strand.
GATCTTAGTGTGCGGCTAAAGTATCTTACTAATTTAGTCAACAATATAAAGTTAAAGATTAAGAATGCAGATAATTGAAATTGAAGAACCTGGAAAAAGAGATTTACAAGAAGAAATAGTAGTAGGAATCGATTTTGGCACTACTAACTCTTTAATTGCTTATTCCAAGCACAACAATCCGCAAATAATTAACTCCGTAGGAAAAAATGGCCTTTTACCATCAGTTATATTTTATGACGACCAACTAGAAAAATTTTTAATAGGCAAAAATAGAGGGGAGAAAAAGTCTATTTCTTCCATCAAAAGGCTTCTTTCTAAATCATACGAAGAAATTAAATCGACGGAAGTTTTGGATAAAATATTATCAGATTTTGTGTTAGTAGATCATACTTCATCTATGCCGAAAGTTACATTTGGCACTACGAAGTATAGTTTTCCTGAATTAGCAGCAAAGATATTTTTATTCTTAAAGGAACATGCAGAGCAGGAGCTTGGAACAGCTATAAGTAAAGCTGTTGTATCAGTTCCAGCTTATTTTGATGATGCATCTAGGGGGGCGGTTATGCTAGCTGCTAAAATTGCTGGCTTTGACGTATTACGACTTATTGCTGAGCCGACGGCAGCGGCTTATGCTTACGGATTTCATAAAAAATCCCAAGGTGCTTATATGATCTACGATCTTGGAGGGGGTACTTTTGATGTTTCCATATTAAACATGGAAGCAGGAGTTTTGCAGGTTATTGCCACAGGAGGGGATAATTTGCTCGGCGGTGACGATTTAGATCATATTTTAGCTGAGCATATTGCCAAAGAACTAAATATTAGTTTAGAACCGGCTTTATATCTGAAGGCAAAGGGGCTTAAAGAGCTCCTATCATTCCAAAATAGCGCTTTCCTAAATTTTGGTAGTAAAAAGTTTAAAATTACAAGGGAAGTTTTTGAAAATCTTATTTCGCTACTAATTAATAGAACAATTAAAATAGCTAAAGATACTTTATTTGACGCTGATGTTAAACTTGACGGTATAATACTAGTTGGGGGGTCAACAAGGATACCGTTTATTGCTCAAAATTTAATTAGATCATTTGGCGTTGAGGTGTTCTCTGATATTGATCCTGATAGAGCCGTTGTTATTGGAGCTGCTCTCCAAGCAGAAAATTTGTCTTTAGCTTCTATCCGGAACTCGCTACTGATAGATGTCTTACCTCTATCAGTAGGTATGGAGTTATATGGCGGTATTGCTGAAAAGATTATCATGCGTAATACTCCGATTCCTTTTTCTATTACTAAAACTTTTACCACTTATGCGGATCACCAAACCGGTATGCAATTTCATATAGTGCAAGGAGAAAGGGAAATGGTACAAGATTGTAGGTCTCTTGCTAGGTTTGAACTAAAAAATATTCCACCTATGAAAGCAGGTATGGCAAAAATAGAAGTAACTTTTGCTGTTGATGCCGATGGTATTTTATCTGTTACAGCCAAGGAAAATACTAGCGGAATAGCTCAAAATATTGAATTAAAACCTAGCTATGGATTAAGCCAGACAGAAATAAATAATATACTGGAGAATGCTTTTAAAAATGCTGAAGAAGATTATAAAATTAGGCTTTTGACTGAAACTCGAATTGATGCGCAGAATGTAATTGCAGGAATCACAAAAGCTATGAATGAAACCCCTGATATTTTAAATATTAACGAAAAAGAATCCATTATGGCTTTAATAAATTCTTTGCAGAATATTATATATACTAATAATCGGGATGAGATTTTAACCAAAATCGGGGAATTAAATAAGTCGGCAGCAGATTTTATCGAAAAACACTTAAATAGTGGAGCTAAATCTTTACTTGAAGGCAAACATATAAGTGATATTTAAGCTTTTTAAAAAAAGTAGCCAATAGGTGGCATCCAAGATAAGGAATAACGAATATTAAATAAAACTATATTTCTTGCCAATTATCGCCATGAGATATATCTACTTTAATCGGTACATCCAAGGCAATTATATTTTCCATGGTAGATTTTATTAATTTAGTTACTGATTCAACTTCAGATAGAGGTGCTTCAAATACCAATTCATCATGAATCTGTAAAGTCATTGTTGTTTTTAGTAAGTTTGCTTGTAATTTCCTATCTATGGCAATCATTGCCATCTTTGCAATATCAGCAGTAAGGCTTTGCATCG